>NZ_ATNI01000053.1:0-46600 GCF_000511705.1 Thermus sp. NMX2.A1 | reverse complement strand
TTCGGAGGGGATTGCTGGGGACAACGTAGGTTTGTTGCTCCGGGGTGTAAGCCGGGAGGAAGTGGAGCGGGGGCAGGTGCTGGCGAAGCCTGGGAGCATTACGCCGCACACGAAGTTTGAGGCCTCGGTGTACATCTTGAAGAAGGAGGAGGGGGGCCGGCACACGGGGTTTTTTTCTGGGTACCGTCCGCAGTTTTACTTTCGGACGACGGATGTGACGGGGGTGGTGGAGTTGCCCTCTGGGGTGGAGATGGTGATGCCGGGGGACAACGTGACGTTTACGGTGGAGCTGATCAAGCCGGTGGCGTTGGAGGAGGGATTGCGGTTTGCCATTCGTGAGGGTGGGCGGACCGTGGGTGCCGGCGTGGTCACCAAGATCCTGGAGTGAGGTGAAGTATGCCCAAGATCCGCATCAAGCTACGGGGCTTTGACCACAAGACCCTGGACGCCTCGGCCCAGAAGATCGTGGAGGCCGCCCGGCGCTCCGGGGCCCAGGTCTCGGGTCCCGTGCCCCTGCCCACCCGGGTGCGGCGCTTCACCGTGATCCGGGGTCCTTTCAAGCACAAGGACTCCCGGGAGCACTTTGAGCTTCGCACCCACCACCGCCTGGTGGACATCCTGAACCCCAACCGCAAGACCATCGAGAGCCTCATGTCCTTAGACCTGCCCACTGGGGTGGAGATCGAGATCAAGACCGTGGGGGGTGGCAAATGAAGGGCATCCTGGGCATGAAGGTGGGCATGACCCGGATTTACCGGGAGGACCGGGCCATTCCCGTCACCGTGATCCTGGCGGGTCCTTGCCCGGTGGTCCAGCGGCGGACCCCGGAGAAGGACGGGTACACGGCGGTCCAGCTGGGCTTCCTGCCCCAGAACCCCAAGCGGGTCAACCGGCCCATGAAGGGGCATTTCGCCCGGGCCGGGGTGGGTCCGGTGCGCATCCTGAAGGAGATCCGCGACTTCAACCCTGAGGGCGACGTGGTGACCGTGGAAATCTTTAAGGCCGGCGAGCGGGTGGACGTGACCGGCACCTCCAAGGGCCGGGGCACGGCGGGGGTGATGAAGCGCTGGAACTTCGCCGGCGGCCCCGATTCCCACGGTGCCCACAAGATCCACCGCCACCCCGGGTCCATCGGGAACCGCAAGACCCCGGGCCGGGTCTATAAGGGCAAGAAGATGGCCGGCCGCTACGGGGCCGAGCGGGTCACGGTGATGAACCTCGAGGTGGTGGACGTCATCCCCGAGGAGAACCTCCTCTTGGTCAAGGGGGCCGTGCCGGGACCCAATGGGGGCCTGGTGCTGGTGCGCCAGACCAAGAAGGTGGCCAAGTAAAGGAGGGCATGGTGTACCAGATTCCTGTTCTCTCCTCTTCCGGCAAGCGGGAGCTTGCCGCCGATCTCCCCCAGGAGGTTAACCCCCATCTCCTATGGGAGGTGGTGCGCTGGCAGCTGGCGAAAAGGCGCCGGGGGACGGCCAGCACCAAGACCCGGGGCGAGGTGGCTTACTCCAGCCGCAAGATCTATCCCCAGAAGCACACCGGGCGGGCCCGCCACGGGGACATCGGCGCCCCCATCTTCGTGGGCGGGGGTACGGTCTTCGGACCCAAGCCCCGGGACTACAGCTACACCCTGCCCAAGAAGGTGCGGCAGGCGGGGTTGGCCATGGCCGTGGCCGATCGGGCCAAGGAGGGCAAGCTCCTTCTGGTGGAGGACTTCGCCGGGGTTAACGGCAAGACCAAGGAGTTTTTGGCCTGGGCCAAGGGTGCGGGGCTAGATGGATCGGAAAGCGTGCTCCTGGTGACGGCCAGCGAGCTGGTGCGCCGGGCTGCCCGGAACCTTCCTTGGGTGGTGACCCTGGCGCCGGAGGGGTTAAACGTCTACGACATCCTGCGCACCGAGCGCCTGGTCATGGACCTGGCGGCTTGGGAGGCCTTCCAGGCCCGCATGGGGGGTGAGGCATGAAGACCGCCTTTGACGTGATCCTGGCCCCGGTGCTTTCCGAAAAGGCTTACGCCGGCTTCGCCGAGGGCAAGTACACCTTCTGGGTCCACCCCAAGGCCACCAAGACGGAGATCAAAAACGCCGTGGAGGCGGCCTTTAAGGTCAAGGTGGTGGGGGTGAACACCATGACGGTGCGGGGCAAGAAGAAGCGCCTGGGCCGCTACCTGGGCAAGCGCCCCGACCGCAAGAAGGCCATCGTGCAGGTGGCCGCCGGGCAGAAGATCGAGGCCCTGGAGGGCCTCATCTAAACCTAAGCCGGGAGGGGGGCCCGGCCCCGATCCGGCAAGGGAGGCATAGAGGATGGCAGTCAAGAAGTTCAAACCCTACACCCCAAGCCGCCGTTTCATGACGGTGGCGGACTTCTCCGAGATCACCAAGACCGAGCCGGAGAAGTCCTTGGTCAAGCCCCTGAAGAAGACGGGGGGCCGCAACAACCAGGGCCGCATCACCGTGCGCTTCCGGGGGGGCGGCCACAAGCGGCTTTACCGCATCATCGACTTCAAGCGCTGGGACAAGGCGGGCATCCCCGCCAAGGTGGCGGCCATAGAGTACGACCCCAACCGCTCCGCCCGTATCGCCCTTCTGCACTACGCCGACGGGGAGAAGCGCTACATCATCGCTCCCGAGGGCCTGCAGGTGGGCCAGCAGGTGGTGGCGGGGCCGGATGCTCCCATCCAGGTGGGCAACGCCCTTCCCCTCCGCTTCATCCCCGTGGGCACCGTGGTCCATGCGGTGGAGCTGGAGCCCAAGAAGGGGGCCAAGCTGGCCCGCTCCGCCGGCACCAGCACCCAGATCCAGGGCCGGGAAGGGGATTACGTGATCCTGCGCCTGCCCTCGGGGGAGCTTAGGAAGGTGCACGGGGAGTGCTACGCCACCATCGGGACCGTGGGCAACGCCGATCACAAGAACATCGTCCTGGGCAAGGCGGGGCGCACCCGCTGGCTGGGCCGCAAGCCCCATGTGCGCGGCGCCGCCATGAACCCGGTGGACCACCCCCACGGCGGTGGTGAGGGCCGGGCACCCAGGGGCCGTCCCCCGGCCTCCCCTTGGGGCTGGCAGACCAAGGGGCTTAAGACCAGGAAGCGGCGGAAGCCCTCGAGCCGCTTCATCATCGCCCGCCGTAAGAAGTGAGGTGAGCCATGCCGCGTAGCTTGAAGAAGGGCGTTTTCGTAGATGACCACCTCTTGGAGAAGGTGCTGGAGCTGAACGCCAAGGGGGAAAAGCGGCTCATCAAGACCTGGAGCCGCCGCTCCACCATCGTTCCCGAGATGGTGGGCCATACCATTGCGGTCTACAACGGCAAGCAGCATGTGCCCGTCTACATCACCGAGAACATGGTGGGGCACAAGCTGGGAGAGTTTGCCCCCACCCGCACCTACCGGGGGCACGGGAAAGAGGCTAAGGCCACCAAGAAGAAGTAGCCATGGAAGCGAAAGCCATTGCCCGTTACGTGCGCATCTCCCCCAGGAAGGTCCGCCTTGTAGTGGACCTGATCCGGGGGAAGAGCCTCGAGGAGGCCCGCGCCATCCTGCGCTACACCCCTAAGCGGGGGGCCTATTACGTGGCCAAGGTGCTGGAGTCCGCCGCCGCCAATGCGGTCAACAACCACGACATGCTGGAGGACCGGCTTTTCGTGAAGGCGGCCTTTGTGGACGAAGGGCCCGCTTTGAAAAGGGTGCTTCCCCGGGCCCGGGGCCGGGCGGACATCATCAAGAAGAGGACCAGCCACATCACGGTGATCTTGGGAGAGAAACATGGGAAATAAGATCCACCCCATTGGGTTCAGGCTCGGTATCACCCGGGACTGGGAGTCCCGCTGGTATGCGGGCAAGAAGCAGTACCGCCACCTCCTGGTGGAGGACCAGAGGATCCGCGAGGTCCTCACCAAGGAGCTCTACCCGGCTGGTTTGGCCCGCATCGACATCGAACGGGCCGCGGACAACGTGGCCGTGACCGTGCACGTGGCCAAGCCGGGTGTGGTCATCGGCCGGGGCGGGGAGAAGATCAAGGTCCTGAGGGACACCCTTTCCCAGCTCACCGGCAAGAACGTGGCCCTGAACGTTCAAGAGATCCATAACCCCAACCTCTCCGCTCCTTTGGTGGCCCAGCGGGTGGCGGAGCAGATCGAAAGGCGCTTTGCCGTGCGGCGGGCCATCAAGCAGGCGGTGCAGCGGGTCATGGAGGCGGGGGCCAAGGGAGCCAAGGTGATCGTCTCCGGCCGCATCGGCGGCGCCGAGCAGGCCCGCACGGAGTGGGCCGCCGAGGGCCGGGTGCCCCTTCACACCCTTCGTGCTAACATAGACTACGGCTTCGCTTTGGCCCGCACCACCTACGGGGTGCTGGGGGTCAAGGCCTACGTGTTCCTGGGCGAGGTGATCGGCGGACAGAAGCCCAAGGCCCGCCCCGAGGGGCCGAGGGCGGAGGAAAAGCCCCGCCGCCGCCGCCCAGCGGTGCGCGTAAAGAAGGAGGAGTAGGCCATGTTGATGCCCAGGCGCATGAAGTACCGCAAGCAGCACCGGGGTCGCATGAAGGGGGCGGCCAAGGGGGGTGATTACGTGGCCTTCGGGGACTTCGGCCTGGTGGCCATGGAGCCCGCCTGGATCACCTCCCAGCAGATTGAGGCGGCCCGTGTGGCCATGGTGCGCCACTTCCGCCGCGGGGGCAAGATCTTCATCCGCATCTTCCCCGACAAGCCCTACACCAAAAAGCCCCTCGAGGTGCGGATGGGTAAGGGTAAGGGCAACGTGGAAGGGTATGTGGCGGTGGTGAAGCCGGGCCGGGTGATGTTCGAGGTGGCGGGCGTCACCGAGGAGCAGGCCCTCGAGGCCTTGCGCATCGCCGGCCACAAGCTTCCCATCAAGACCAAGATCGTGAGGAGGGACGCCTACGATGAAGCCCAGTGAGATCCGCAAGCTCTCTCCCAGTGAGATCGAGAAGCTGGTTCGGGAGAAGAAGCGGGAGCTGATGGAGCTTCGCTTCCAGGCCTCCATCGGCCAGCTCTCCCAGAACCACAGGATCCGGGAGACCCGGCGCCTCATCGCCCGGCTCCTCACGATCCTGAACGAGAGGAGGAGGGCCAATGCCTAAGAAGGTGCTGACCGGGGTGGTGGTGAGCGACAAGATGCAGAAGACCGTTTCGGTACTGGTGGAGCGCCAGTTTCCCCACCCCCTCTACGGCAAGGTGATCAAGCGCTCCAAAAAGTACCTGGCCCACGACCCCGAGGGGAAGTACAAGGTGGGGGACGTGGTGGAGATCATCGAGTCCCGCCCCATCTCCAAGCGCAAGCGCTTTAGGGTCTTGCGCCTGGTGGAGGGGGGCAGGCTGGACCTGGTGGAGAAGTACCTGGTGCGTAGGCAGAACTACGCCAGCCTTTCCAAGCGGGGAGGTAAGGCATGATCCAGCCCCAGACCTACCTGGAGGTGGCCGACAACACCGGGGCCCGCAAGATCATGTGCATCCGCGTGCTTAAGGGCTCCAACGCCAAGTACGCCACCGTGGGGGACATCATCGTGGCCAGCGTCAAGGAGGCCATCCCCCGGGGGGCGGTGAAGGAAGGCGACGTGGTGAAGGCGGTGGTGGTGCGCACCAAAAAGGAGGTCAAGCGCCCCGATGGCTCCGCCATCCGCTTTGACGACAACGCCGCCGTCATCATCAACAACCAGCTAGAGCCCCGGGGCACCCGCGTCTTCGGCCCCGTGGCACGGGAGCTCCGGGAAAAGGGCTTCATGAAGATCGTCTCCCTGGCTCCGGAGGTGCTCTGATGCAGGCCAAGCTACATGTGAAGAAGGGGGACATGGTTCTGGTGGCCTCCGGCAAGTACAAGGGCCAGGTGGGCAAGGTGAAGGCCGTGCTGCCCAAGAAGGGGGCGGTCATCGTGGAGGGGGTGAACATCGTTAAGAAGGCGGTGCGGGTGAGCCCCCAGCACCCCCAGGGTGGCTTTGTGGAGCAGGAAGCTCCCCTGCATGCCTCCAAGGTGCGCCCCATCTGCCCCGCGTGCGGCAAGCCCACCCGGGTGCGGAAGAAGCTCCTGGAAAACGGCCGCAAGATCCGGGTGTGCGCCAAGTGCGGCGGGGCTTTGGACGTGGAGGGATAAGATGCCGCTAGAGGTTGCGCTGAAGAATAAGTACTACGAGGAGGTACGGCCCGAGCTCATCCGCCGCTTCGGCTACCAGAACATCTGGGAGGTGCCTCGGCTGGAGAAGGTGGTGATCAACCAGGGGCTGGGGGAGGCCAAGGAGGATGCCCGCCTCCTGGAGAAGGCTTCCCAGGAGCTTGCCCTCATCACTGGCCAGAAGCCGGCCATAACCCGGGCCAAGAAGTCCATCTCCAACTTCAAGCTCCGCAAGGGGATGCCCATCGGCCTCAGGGTTACCCTGCGCGGCGATCGGATGTGGATCTTCCTGGAGAAGCTCCTTTCCGTGGCCCTTCCCCGCATCCGCGACTTCCGGGGGGTGAACCCGAACAGCTTTGACGGCCGCGGCAACTACAACCTGGGATTGAGGGAGCAGCTCATCTTCCCGGAGATCACCTACGATATGGTGGACGCCCTTCGGGGAATGGACATCGCGGTGGTGACCACCGCCCGGACCGATGAGGAGGCCAGGGCCCTTTTGGAGCTTCTGGGCTTCCCCTTCCGCAAGTGAGGCGAGCATGGCGAGAAAAGCGTTGATCGAAAAGGCCAAGCGTACCCCCAAGTTCAAGGTGCGGGCCTACACCCGTTGCGTGCGCTGTGGGAGGGCCAGGAGCGTGTACCGCTACTTCGGGCTCTGCCGGATTTGCCTTAGGGAGCTGGCCCACAAGGGGCAGCTTCCCGGGGTGAAGAAGGCCAGCTGGTAGGCCGTGGCCGGTCGGGGGGGTTCCCTCGAGACCGCATGGTCCAGGAGTGAGGTAAAAGGAGAGAGGAAATGTTGACGGACCCCATTGCCGACATGCTGACCCGGATTCGGAACGCCACCCGGGTCTACAAGGAGAGCACCGAGGTACCCGCCTCCCGCTTCAAGGAGGAGATCCTCAAGATCCTGGCGCGGGAGGGCTTCATCAAGGGGTACGAGCGGGTGGAGGTGGACGGCAAGCCTGTTTTGCGCATCCACCTCAAGTATGGGCCCAGGCGCCAGGGACCTGATCCCCGGCCCGAACAGGTCATCAACCACATCCGTCGCATCAGCCGTCCTGGGCGACGGGTGTACGTGGGGGTCAAGGAGATTCCCCGGGTGCGCCGCGGCCTGGGGATTGCCATCCTGTCCACGCCCAAGGGCGTCCTTACCGACCGGGAGGCCCGGCGTCTGGGCGTGGGCGGGGAACTTATCTGCGAGGTGTGGTGATGTCTAGGATTGGCCGGCTTCCCATTCCCTTGCCCAAGGGGGTCACTGTGGAGGTGACCCCGGGGCTCGTCAAGGTGAAAGGCCCCAAGGGCGAACTTTCCGTGCCCATCTCCCCGGAGATGCGGGTGGTGGTGGACGGAGGGGTGGTGCGGGTGGAGCGGCCCTCGGATGAGCGCCGGCACAAGAGCCTGCACGGCCTCACCCGGACCCTCATCGCCAACGCCATCAAGGGGGTTTCCGAGGGGTACGTGAAGGAGCTCCTCATCAAGGGCATCGGCTACCGGGCCCGGCTTGCGGGACGGGCGGTGGAGCTCACCGTGGGCTTTAGCCACCCCGTGGTGGTGGAACCCCCGGAGGGCATCACCTTCGAGGTGCCCGAGCCCACCAAGATCCGCGTTCTGGGCATAGACAAGCAGAAGGTGGGCCAGGTGGCCGCCAACCTGCGCGCCATCAAGAAGCCCAGCGCCTACCACGAGAAGGGCATTTACTACGCGGGCGAGCCCGTCCGCCTTAAGCCCGGCAAGGCCGGGGCCAAGAAGTAGGGGGAACCATGGCACGGCTTACCGCATACGAACGCCGCAAGTTCCGGGTGCGTAACCGCATCAAGCGCACGGGCCGGCTCCGCCTGTCCGTCTTCCGGAGCCTTAACCACATCTACGCCCAGATCATCGATGACGAGAAGGGCCATACCCTGGTGGCCGAGTCCAGCCTGGCCCTGAAGCTGAAGGGCAACAAGACCGAGGTGGCCCGGCAGGTGGGGCGGGCCCTGGCGGAGAAGGCCAAGGCGTTGGGGATCACCAAGGTGGCTTTTGACCGTGGCCCCTACAAGTACCACGGCCGGGTAAAGGCTCTGGCGGAAGGGGCCAGAGAAGGGGGCCTGGAGTTCTAGGTCGCTTAGCGAGGAGGAAGCATGCCCGAGACCGACTTTGAAGAGAAGATGATCCTGGTGCGGCGCACCGCCAAGACCTACCAGGGTGGCCGCCGCTTCCGCTTCGGGGCCTTGGTGGTGGTGGGTGACCGGCAGGGCCGGGTGGGCTTGGGCCTGGGCAAGGCCAAGGAGGTGCCCCTGGCTGTGCAGAAGGCGGGGTACTACGCCCGTCGCAACATGGTGGAGGTGCCCATCCAAAACGGCACCATTCCCCACGAGATCGAGGTGGAGTACGGGGCCTCCAAGATCCTCCTGAAGCCCGCAGCCCCGGGCACGGGGGTGATTGCGGGGGCAGTGCCCCGGGCCATCCTGGAGCTGGCGGGGATCACGGATATCCTCACCAAGGAGCTGGGGAGCCGCAACCCCATCAACATCGCCTACGCCACCATGGAGGCCCTCAGGCAGCTTAAGACCAAGCAGGATGTGGAGCGCCTGCGGAAGGGTGGGGAGGAGTGATGGCCAAGCTCAAGGTTAAGTTGGTGAAGAGCCCCATCGGCTATCCCAAGGACCAAAAGGCGGCCTTGAAAGCCCTGGGGCTGACCAAGCTCCACAGGGAAAAGGTCCTCGAGGACCATCCCGCCATACTGGGCAACATCAAGAAGGTGGCCCACCTTGTGCGGGTGGAGGTGCTGGAATGAAGCTTACCGATCTAAAACCCAATCCTGGGGCCAACAAGAGGCGGAAGCGGGTGGGGCGGGGCCCTGGCTCCGGCCACGGCAAGACGGCCACCCGGGGTCACAAGGGGCAGAAGTCCCGCTCCGGTGGCCTCAAGGATCCCCGCCGCTTTGAGGGGGGGCGCTCCACCACCCTGATGCGCCTGCCCAAGCGGGGCATGCAGGGACAGGTGCCCGGGGAGATCAAGAGGCCCAAGTACCAGGGGGTGAACCTGAGGGACCTGGCCCGCTTCGACGGGGAGGTGACCCCGGAGGTGCTGGTCCAGGCTGGAATCCTGAAGAAGGGCTACCGGCTTAAGGTGCTGGGGGAAGGGGAGGCCAAGCCCCTTAGGGTGGTGGCCCACGCCTTTTCCAAGACTGCCCTGGAGAAGCTGAAGGCTGCGGGCGGCGAGGCCGTCCTCCTGGCTCCCTCGCCCGAAGGGCAAGCACCCAAGGAGGCTTAGGATGCTTAAGGCCTTCCGGAGCGCCCTGGCCATTCCCGAACTGCGCCAGCGGATCCTCTTCACCCTGCTGGTGTTGGCCGCCTACCGCCTGGGGGCCTTTATCCCCACCCCGGGGGTGGACCTGGACAAGATCCAGGAGTTCCTGCGCACCACCCAGGGAGGGGTTTTCGGCATCATCAACCTCTTTTCGGGCGGTAACTTTGAGCGCTTCTCCATCTTCGCCCTGGGAATCATGCCCTACATCACTGCCGCCATCATCATGCAGCTTTTGGTCAATGTGATTCCCACCCTGGAGAAGCTTTCCAAGGAGGGTGAGGAGGGCCGCCGCATCATCAACCAGTACACCCGCATCGGCGGCATCGCTCTGGGGGCTTTCCAGGGTTTCTTTCTGGCCACCGCCTTCCTGGGGGCGGAGGGGGGGCGTTTCCTGCTGCCCGGCTGGGCACCCGGTCCTTTCTTCTGGCTGGTGGTGGTGGTCACCCAGGTGGCGGGCATCGCCCTCCTTCTCTGGATGGCGGAGCGCATCACCGAGTACGGCATCGGCAATGGCACCAGCATGATCATCTTCTCGGGGATCGTGGTGGACTGGTTGCCACAACTTTTCCGCACCGCTGGCCTCATCCGCACCGGGGAGGTCAACCTGGTGGCCTTCCTGTTTTTCCTGGCCTTTATCGTCTTGGCCTTCGCCGGGATGGCGGCGGTGCAGCAGGCGGAAAGGCGCATTCCCGTCCAGTACGCCAGGAAGGTGGTGGGCAGGAGGGTCTACGGGGGGCAGGCCACCTACATCCCCATCAAGCTGAACGCTGCCGGCGTCATCCCCATTGTCTTCGCTGCCGCCATTTTGCAGATCCCCATCTTCCTCACCGCCCCCTTTCAGGACAACCAGGTGCTCCAGGCCATCGCCAACTTCTTCAACCCCACCCGGATCTCCGGCCTCCTCATCGAGGTGGTGCTCATCGTCCTTTTCACCTACGTCTACACCGCGGTCCAGTTCGATCCCAAGCGGATTGCGGAAAGCCTCCGGGAATACGGGGGGTTCATCCCGGGCATCCGCCCAGGCGAGCCCACGGTGAAGTTCTTGGAACACATCGTTTCCCGCCTGACCCTGTGGGGGGCCCTCTTCCTGGGCCTGGTGGCGGCGTTGCCCCAGATCATCCAGAACCTCACCGGGGTGAAGAGCATCGCCTTTTCCGGCATCGGCCTTCTCATAGTGGTGGGCGTGGCCCTGGACACCTTGCGGCAGATTGAGAGCCAGCTGATGCTGAGGAACTACGAGGGGTTCCTTTCCAAGGGCCGCATCCGCGGCCGCACGCGCTAGGAGGGAGGATGGGAGAAGCGGTGATCTTCTTAGGGCCGCCGGGGGCGGGAAAGGGCACCCAGGCGGCCAGGCTGGCGGAGGAGCTGGGCTTTAAGAAACTCTCCACCGGGGACATCCTGCGGGACCATGTGGCCCGGGGCACGCCCCTGGGGCAGCAGGTGAAACCCATCATGGACCGGGGGGACCTGGTTCCGGATGAGCTCATCCTGGCCCTTATCCGGGAGGAGCTTTCGGAGCGGGTGATCTTCGACGGCTTTCCCCGCACCCTGGCCCAGGCGGAGGCCCTGGACCACCTGCTTCAGGCTACCGGGACCCGGCTCCTTGGGGTGGTGCTGGTGGAGGTGCCGGAGGAGGAGCTCATCGCCCGGATGCTCAAGCGGGCGGAGCTCGAGGGGCGCTCGGACGACAACGAGGAGACCATCCGGCACCGGCTCCGGGTCTACCGGGAGAAAACCGAGCCCTTGGTGCAGTATTATGAAAAAACGGGTGCCTTGAGGCGGGTGGACGGCCTGGGTACACCCGATGAGGTCTACGCCCGCATCCGGGCAGCCCTGGGAATCTGATGGCCATCAAGCTGAAGAGTCCATGGGAGATTGAGCGCATGCGGGAGGCGGGGGCCCTCCTCACCGAGGTGGTGGAGGAGGTGGGCCGGCATGTGGAGCCCGGCATCACCACCAAGGAGCTGGACCGGATCGCCTACGAGGCCATAAAAAAGCGCAAGGCCAAGCCGGCCTTCCTGGGCCTTTACGGGTTTCCCGCCACCCTGTGCACCTCGGTGAACGAGGTGGTGGTCCACGGCATCCCCTCGGAGGAGCCCCTGAAGGAAGGGGATATCCTTTCCGTGGACGTGGGCCTCATCTACGGGGGGTTTGCCGCCGACATGGCCCGCACCTTTCCCGTGGGCAGGGTTTCCCCGGAGGCGGAAAGGCTCATCCAGGATACCGAGGCCGCCTTCTGGGAGGGGATGAAGTACCTTAGGCCCGGCTACCGCATCGGGGATGTGGCCCATGCGGTGCAGACGTTTCTGGAAAGCCGTGGGTATGGGGTGGTGCGGGAGTTCGTGGGGCACGGGGTGGGGCGGGAGATCCACGAGGACCCGCAGCTGCCCAACTTCGGCAAACCGGGAACGGGCCCCAAGATCCGGCCTGGCATGACCCTGGCCCTCGAGCCCATGGTCACCCTACGCCCGGCTTCTGTGGTAATATTGGAAGATGGCTGGACGGCGAGCGCCGGACCTGGCAACCTCGCCGCCCACTACGAGAACACCGTCTTGGTGACGGAGGAGGGCCCGGAGCTTCTCACCGGGGTTTCCCTGGTGCGGGCGCGGTAGGAGGGGTATGGCGAAGGAGAAGGACACCATTCGGGCGGAAGGCGTGGTTACCGAGGCTTTGCCCAACACCACGTTTCGGGTAAAGCTGGACTCGGGACCGGAGATCCTGGCCTACATCTCGGGCAAGATGCGCATGCACTACATCCGCATCCTGCCCGGGGACCGGGTGGTGGTGGAGATTACCCCCTACGACCCCACGCGGGGCCGCATCGTGTACAGGAAGTAGGAGGCGAGATGAAGGTACGGGCATCGGTTAAAAAGATGTGCGAGAAGTGCAAGGTGGTGCGCCGGCACGGCCGGGTGTACGTGATCTGCGAGAACCCCAAGCACAAGCAGCGGCAAGGGTAAGGAGGGAACGTGGCGAGGATTGCAGGTGTGGAGATTCCTAGGAACAAGCGGGTGGACGTGGCCCTCACCTACATCTACGGGGTGGGGCCGGCCCGGGCCAAGGAGGCTCTGGAGAAGACGGGCATCAATCCGGCGACCCGGGTGAAGGACCTCACCGAGGCGGAGGTGGTGCGCCTTCGGGAGTACGTGGAGAACACCTGGAAGCTGGAAGGTGAGCTCAGGGCTGAGGTGGCCGCCAACATCAAGCGCCTCATGGATATCGGCTGCTACCGGGGCCTCCGCCACCGCCGTGGATTGCCGGTGAGGGGGCAGCGCACCCGCACCAATGCCCGTACCCGCAAGGGTCCCCGCAAGACCGTGGCGGGCAAGAAGAAAGCCCCTAGGAAGTAGTTCTAGGGCCAGTGGATACTCCTAAAGCTGAGGGAGAGTATGGCCAGAAAAGCGACCAAGAAGAAAGTCAAACGACAGGTGGCCAGTGGGAAGGCGTACATCCACGCCTCCTACAACAACACCATCGTCACCATCACCGACCCGGACGGCAACCCCATCACCTGGTCCTCGGGTGGGGTCATCGGCTACAAGGGAAGCCGCAAGGGCACCCCGTATGCGGCCCAGCTGGCGGCCATGGATGCGGCCAAGAAGGCCATGGCCTATGGCATGCAGAGCGTGGACGTGATCGTGCGTGGCACCGGGGCGGGCCGGGAGCAGGCCATCAGGGCCCTCCAGGCCTCGGGCTTGCAGGTGAAGTCCATCGTGGACGACACCCCTGTGCCCCATAACGGCTGCCGGCCTAAGAAGAAGTTCCGCAAGGCTTCATAAGGAGTAGGAGAAGATGGGTCGTTACATTGGTCCAGTTTGCCGTCTTTGCCGCCGGGAAGGAGTCAAGCTCTACCTGAAGGGGGAGCGTTGCTACAGCCCCAAGTGCGCCATGGAGCGCCGCCCCTATCCTCCGGGGCAGCACGGGCAGAAGCGCACCCGCCGGCCTTCCGACTACGCGGTGCGCCTGAGGGAGAAGCAGAAGCTCCGCCGCATCTACGGGATCTCCGAAACCCAGTTCCGCAACCTCTTTGAGGAGGCCAGCCGCAAGAAGGGGGTTACGGGTACTGTCTTCCTGGGGCTTTTGGAGTCCCGCTTGGACAACGTGGTCTACCGGCTGGGCTTCGCCGCTAGCCGTCGCCAGGCGCGGCAGATGGTGCGCCACGGCCACATCACCGTGAACGGCCGCCGGGTGGACCTTCCCGCCTACCGGGTGAAGCCTGGGGATGAGATCGCCATCGCCGAGGGTAGCCGCAACCTGGCCTTCATCCGGGAGAACCTCGAGGCCATGAAGGGCCGCAAGGTGGGCCCCTGGCTCTCCTTGGATGTGGAGGGGATGAAAGGTAAGTTCCTGCGCCTGCCCGATCGGGAGGACCTGGCGCTTCCCGTGAACGAGCAGCTGGTGGTGGAGTTCTACTCCAGGTAGCCCTAAAGGGGCCCGGCTGGACCGGGCCCATGTGTTGCCGGCAAGGAGGTCTATGTTAGAGAGCAAGCTGAAAGCCCCGGTCTTCACGGTGCGCACCCAGGGGCGGGAGTACGGGGAGTTTGTCCTGGAGCCCCTGGAGCGGGGATTCGGCGTCACCCTGGGCAACCCCTTGAGGCGGATTCTCCTTTCCTCCATTCCCGGGACCGCGGTCACCAGCGTCTACATTGAGGATGTCCTTCACGAGTTCTCCACCATTCCTGGGGTCAAGGAGGACGTGGTGGAGATCATCCTGAACCTCAAGGAGCTGGTGGTGCGTTTCCTGGACCCCAAGATGCAGACCACCACCCTGGTCCTGAAGGCGGAAGGGCCCAAGGTGGTCAGGGCGGGGGATTTCGTGGTGCCCCCCGATGCGGAGATCCTGAACCCGGACCTCACCATCGCCACCTTGGACAAGGGGGGCAAGCTTTACATGGAGGTGCGGGTGGATCGGGGTGTGGGGTACGTGCCCGCCGAGCGCCACGGCATCAAGGACCGCATCAACTCCATTCCCGTGGACGCCATCTTCTCCCCCGTGCGCCGGGTGGCCTTCCAGGTGGAGGATACCCGGCTTGGCCAGCGCACCGACCTGGATAAGCTGACCCTGCGGATCTGGACGGATGGCTCCGTCACCCCCTTGGAGGCCTTGAACCAGGCGGTGGAGATCCTCAAGGAGCACCTTTCCTATTTCGCCAACCCCCAGGCCACCGCCCTGCCTGCCCCGGAGCCTGCCTCCGTGGAGCGTGCGGAAGGGGAGGAAGACCTGGACCTGCCCCTGGAGGAGCTTGGCCTTTCCACCCGCGTTCTCCACAGCCTCAAGGAGGAGGGGATCGAGTCGGTGCGGGCGCTTTTGGCCTTGAACCTCAAGGACCTTAAGAACATCCCCGGCATCGGGGAAAGGAGCCTCGAGGAGATCCGCGAGGCTTTGGCCAAAAAGGGATTCGCCCTAAAGGAGTGAGACCATGCGCCACCTGAAGTCTGGAAGAAAGCTGAACCGTCACTCTTCCCACCGCCTGGCCCTTTACCGCAACCAGGCCAAAAGCCTTCTCATCCACGGCCGCATCACCACCACCGTGCCCAAGGCCAAGGAGCTCACCGGCTTCGTGGACCACCTCATCCACCTGGCCAAGCGGGGGGACCTGCACGCCCGCCGCCTGGTGCTGAGGGACCTGCAGGACGTGAAGCTGGTGCGGAAGCTCTTCGACGAGATCGCCCCCAAGTACCAGAACCGGGCTGGGGGGTACACCCGGGTGCTCAAGCTGGCGGAACGCCGGCGGGGGGATGGGGCGCCCTTGGCCCTGGTGGAGCTGGTGGAGTAGGAGCGCCGAAAATAAGGGAAGGATGCCCCTAAGCGTCGGGCCCCGGGATGGGGTGCCGGCGCTTACGTGTTCTCTCCTCCCCGCCCCTGAAGGAGCCTGAGGAGCTGGTCTTCCAGCTCGCCGATGTAGGCGGCCAAAGTGTTCCCGTGCTTTTCCAGGGTTTCCGCCAGGCGGGCCTCGAGGGCCCGGATCTCCTCCTTCTCCGCCTCCGCCAGGCGCTTGAACTCCGCCTCCAGGTAGCCTCTAAGCTCGGTGTATCGGCTCTGCTCCGCCTCCTCGGCCAGCTTCTTGTAATGGAGAAGCTCCCGGGCGTAGCGCCGCACCTCCAAAAGGGCGGCGGTTTCCAGGCCGATGGTGAAGATGAGGTAGAGGAGGGAAACCACCCCCAGGGCCACCACCAGAACCAGGCCCAAGGGGGCTTCCACCCGGCTGAGGCCCAGGGATAGGGAGGTGGGCTTGGTGATCTCCCCCCAGTTGAGCCAGGAGAAGAGGACCAAAAGAAGGAGGACAAGGAGGGCAAAAAGGGTACGCGCGCTCATAGGTCAGCCTCCATAGGGCACTGGGGGGATTATACACTCTTCCCCATGGGCTACCTGTACCTGCTCCTGGCTGCCTTCCTTTGGGGTCTCATCGGCCCCGTAAGCCGCCTGGCCTTTGAGGAGGGGCTTACCCCCCTGGCCGTGGCCTTCTTCCGGGCAAGCGTTGCCTGGGTCTTCTTCGGCCTGCACGCCCTGCTCCTGCGCCAGGTTAGGGTGGAAAGGCGGGATGCCTTGCCCCTCCTTCTTTTCGGCCTGGTGGGGGTTTCCCTCTTCTACGGTTCCTATCAGCTGGCGGTGGTCTACGGGGGAGCGGCCTTGGCCTCCGTTCTCCTGTACACGGCCCCGGCCTGGGTGGCCCTCCTTTCCCTGGTGGTCCTGAAGGAGCCCCTGGACCGCACCGGCCTTTTGGCGGTGGCCCTGACCCTGCTGGGGGTGGGGCTTATGGGCGTGGGAGGGGGAAGCGGGGTAAGGGTCCTGTCCCTCGCCCTTTTCTTTGGGCTCCTTTCCGGCTTCACCTATGCGCTTTACTACATCTTTGGCAAGCTCTACCTTCCCCGCTACGCCACCCCCACCCTCTTCCTCTACGCCCTGCCCGTGGGGGCCTTGGGGCTTCTGCCCTGGGTGGAGTTTGCTCCCTTGAGCCTAAGGGCCATGGAAGCCTTGCTCTTTTTAGGGGTATTTTCCACATACGGGGCCTATCTGGCCTACTACGCAGGGTTGAAGCGCCTTCCCGCCACCCGGGCCAGCGTGGTGGCTACCCTCGAGCCCGTGGTGGCCAACCTGTTCGCCTTCCTCCTCTTTAGGGAGGTGCTTTCCCTCTGGGCCTACCTGGGGGCAGGCTTGGTGCTTTTGGCCGTGGTCCTCACGGTGCGGCGCTAGGGGTTAGGACAACCAGGCTTGAAGGTAGGGCTGCCAGTCCTCGGGGACCTCCTTCAGGTCGGAAAGAAAAAGGGGCGCCTTGGGCGCCCGGGGAGGCTTTAGTAGGCGCATCCCCGCCTCCTCGGGGGTGCGGTCCCCCTTCTTCAGGTTGCAGGAGCGGCAGGCGGCCACCAGGTTCTCCCAGGTGCTCCTGCCTCCCCGGCTTCTGGGAAGCACGTGGTCCACGGTGAGCTCCCCTCCCTGGCGGCCGCAGTACTGGCAGGTGTAGCGGTCCCGCCTCAGGATGTTGCGGCGGTTTAGGGGGATGCGGCTTGGCCCCCGCCGCACCAGGCGCTTCAAGCGGATGACGCTGGGGACTGGGATCCGGGTGGAGGGAGTGTGCAGGTAGCGCCCGCTTTCCGAAAGCATCTCTGCTCCGCCGGAAAGCACCAGGAGGACGCTTCGCTTGATGCTGGCGAGCCCCAGGACCTCGTAGGCGGCATTCAGCACCAGCACCCTTGGGGCATCCAGGTCCAAGGGTTTAGCAGGGACCCCACCCACGTCCTTAGGATAGCAAAAGGCCTTTCGCCTGGAGCTATGCTATGCTAAGGGCAACGACGGGTTTGGAGGCCCTTATGATGAGACCTTTTCCCAAAGCCCTTTCCCTTCTCCTCGGGCTGGGTTTGGCTTTGGCGCAGACCTCCTTGGAACGGGCGGAATCGCTGTTCAAGGCCGGGGAGTATGCCCAAGCCGTCCTGGCTTATGAGGAGGTTCTAGCCCAGGACTATGGCCGCTTTGAGGCCCACCTGGGCCTAGGGGTGAGCCTCTTCCGCCTGGGCCGCCTCGAGGAGGCCCGCTTTGCCTTTGACCAGATGGTCCGGGTTTTCCCCGACCGTTACGAGGGCCATTACAACCTGGGCCAGGTGTACCTGCGCCTGGGAAAGCCTAAGGAGGCAGCGGAGGCCTTTGCCAAGGCGGCGGAGCTTTCCCCCACGGAGGAAGCCTACCTGGGGTGGGCCAGCGCCCTTGCCGAGGCAGGCCAGGCCAAGGAGGCAGCAGAGGTTTTGCGCAAAGGGCTTACCCCAGAGCGGAGCCCCGCCTACCACCTGGCCCTGGCCCAGGCCCTTTACGCCGCAGGGGCCCGGGCCGAGGCGGTGCCGGTGCTCTATGGGCTTCTCAACCGGGAACCCAGGTCGGCCGAGGGCTGGGACCTGCTGGCCCGCATCCTGGCGGAGGAGGGCTTGAAGGAAAGGGCCCTGAGGGAGCTGGACCGGGGTCTTAAGGCGGTGGAGGGGAAGGCTAGGGCGAGACTCCTTCTGCGCAAGGCCCTTCTTTCCTCCCGCCCGGAGCCCCTGCTTAAGGAGGCCTACGCCCTGGATCCTTCCCTTTGGGAGGCCGCCTACCTCCTGGGGCAAGCCCGCCTCGAGGCGGGGGATGCCAAGGGGGCCTTGGGGTACCTGCTTTCCGCCTACCGGGCCAGCCCCGAGCCCCAGGTGGCCTTGGCCCTGGCGGCGGCCTACCTGCGGCTTAAGGACTATAAGAACGCCTACCGGTATGCGGAGGAGGCAGGACCTCCGGGGAGCTTCCTCAAGGCCCAGGCTGCCTACGCCTTGGGCCGGAAGGAGGAGGCTTTGAAGCTCCTCGAGGGGCTTACCACTCCGGAGGCCCAGGCCCTTAGGGGCACGTTGTTGCTGGAGATGGGCCGCTTGGAGGAGGCCTTGGCCCTCCTGCGCCCCCTTTACGAGTCCGGCCGCGATCCAGGGGTGGGGGTGAACCTGGCAGCAGCCTTGGTGGCCCTGGGGCGCTTCGGGGAGGCGGAACTGGTCCTCAGGGAGGTGCTGGGAAGAGCCCCCAGGCAGGCGGCAGCCTGGTACAACCTGGGTCTGGCCTTAAGGGGCCTGGGCCGGGAGGCAGAAGCCGAGCGGGCCTTGAACCAGGCGGCGGCCCTGGGCTCGAGGGAGGCGCGGGCCCTGCTTCGGAGGTAGAATGCGCTGGCTACGGGAAAACTGGCTGGACTTCCTCATTTTTCTTCTCATCGCTCTGGTGGCGGCGGGCATTGTCCTTTACCTGACCGGCATCAATCCCTTTGCCCGGCCAAGGGAGAGTGCCTCGCCCATGCCCGGGCCTTCGGTCACCTCCTCGCCCCCTCCTTCCCCGGTCCAGCCTCCCAAGGTGGAGCCTGCTCCCCAGGCACCCTCCCCTGAGGCCAAACCGGCCCCTGAACCCGTGGTCACCGTGCTCCCCCTACCCCAGGCTCCAGCGGAGTCCAAGCCAGCACCCCAGGAAAAACCCACAGCCTCGCCTGGAGGATCCCCTCCAAGCGAACCTGCTCCTTCGGCACCTGCGCCGGGGGGAACCTACCGGGTGGCGGTGGGGGCTTTTGCCAATCCGGAAAACGCGGCCAGGCTTCGTCAGGAGCTGGCCCAGAAGGGGTACCCGGCTCGCCTGGAGCCTTCGGGAAACCTGACCCGGGTGGTGGTGGGTCCTTACGCCACCGAGGCCGAGGCCAAACGGGTAGCGGAGGCCTTGGCCGCCTACGGGGCTCAGGTGTACCGCGGCCAGGGAGCGGCCCCGCCGGCCTCGGGCACCCTTTACCTCCAGGTGGGAGCTTTCCAGAAGGAGGAAAACGCCCTGGCCCTGGCCGCGAAGCTCAGGGAAGTGGGCCTGCCCGTGGTTCTGGTGAAGGATGGGGTCTACCGGGTGCGGGTGGGCCCGGTGGCCGAGGGGGAAAAGGAGGCCGTCAAGGCCAAGGTGCAGGCCTTGGGCCTCGAGGCCTTGGAGGTGCGATGAAGGTTCCCAGTGCAGCCATCAGCCGGTTGGTCACGTATCTGCGCATCCTGGAGGAGCTGGAGGCCAAGGGGGTTCACCGCACCAGCTCCGAGCAGCTGGCGGAGGAAGCCCAGGTTACGGCGTTTCAGGTGCGGAAGGACCTTTCCTACTTTGGTTCCTACGGCACCCGGGGGGTGGGCTACACGGTGCCCGTGCTCAAGCGCGAACTCCGCCACATCCTGGGCCTGAACCGAAAGTGGGGCCTGTGCATCGTGGGTATGGGCCGCTTGGGTAGCGCTTTGGCCGACTACCCTGGGTTTGGAGAAAGCTTTGAGCTACGGGGATTCTTCGACGTGGATCCCGAGAAAATCGGCCGCCGGGTGAGGGACGGGGTGGTGGAGCCTATGGATCTGCTTCCCCAAAGGGTGCCCGGCCGCATAGAGATCGCCCTCCTCACCGTGCCCCGGGAGGCGGCCCAGGAGGCAGCCGATCGCTTGGTGGCCGCGGGGATCAAGGGCATCCTGAACTTCGCTCCCACGGTGCTGGAGGTGCCTAAGGAGGTAGCGGTGGAGAACGTGGACTTCCTGGCGGGCCTGGCCCGGCTTAGCTTTGCTATACTGAATCCCAAGTGGCGCGAGGAAATGATGGGGTGAAGGGGGTGAGGTGGATGCGAAAGGGGTTTTTGCCGGTGCTGATCCTGCTCTTGGGCTTGTCCGGTTGCAGTTCCTTCTTCGAGGGGGGCCTTGTGGTGGGTGCCCCCACTGTTCAGGTGGCTCGGGAGAATTTCTCCTCGACCACTGAGCGTGACCAGAACGGCAACGTGGTGGCCTACAACTACACCTACACCCTGGTCCTCTATCCCCTGCCGGGCTCGGGCAGGGGATCTGTGGTGCTCTTGGATGGGAGCGGCAACCGCGTGGAGGCTCCGTTTACCTTTTCCGAGCCCTGCCCGGCTCAGGCCCAGTCCTGTCCCCCGGTTTCCCGAACCATAAGCAAGAGCTCTGCGTCACCCCTTACCCCCATTCAAGTAGTGAGCTATCGTACAGTTTCCCTGGGCGGCCAAGCGAAGGTGGTCCGTTTGCCGGCTCCCATAGAGGTTTACTGAGGCCCCAAGGTCTATACTAGGGGGCGTGGTGGTTCTTCCCGACCTCGAGGCCCCCCTTAACCGTTTTGAGGAGGCTCTCTCCGAGCTGATTGCCTCTGACGTCCTCTTCGTGCGCCTTATCCACCAGGACCTGGTGACGGCGGGGGGCAAGCGCATCCGCCCCCGCTTGGTCTTTTTGGCCTCGAGGGCCATCGGGGGCGCTCCCTTCGAGATGGAGCTGGCCTTGGCGGTGGAGCTTCTGCACTCCGCCACGCTTCTCCACGATGACCTCATCGACGATGCGGAAACCCGCCGGGGCAAGGAGGCGGCCTTTCGCCGGTACGGGAATGCGGTTTCCGTGTTGTCGGGGGATTTTCTCCTTTCCCGGCTTCTCCACGTGATCGCCAAAACGGGAAGAATGGAGCTGGTGGAGCGCTTCGCCCAGGTGGCCAAGACCTTGAGCGAAGGGGAGGTTTTGCAGTTCCAGGTGGCGGCCCTGGAGGACTACTCCCTGGAGAACTACGAGCGCATCATCACCGCCAAAACGGCGGTACTAATGGAACTCAGCACGGAAGGCCCCGCCCTCCTCAAGGGGGTGGATGGGGAGGTGCGGGAGGCCTTGGCCCGCTTTGGCCTTTACTATGGCCAGGCCTTCCAGATGCGGGACGATTACCTGGACCTCATGGGCACCCCTGAAGCCTTGGGCAAACCGGTGGGGGGGGATGTGCGGGAGGGAAAGGCCACGTTGATCACCCTTCTTCTCATGGAGCGCTTTCCCGAGGTGCGGGAGGTTCTGAGGCGGAAGGGAAGGCGTGAAGGGGACCTGGATCGCCTGCGCATGCTGGCTTGGGAAAGCGGGGTGGCGGAGGAGGTGGAAAGGCGTATCCGGGAGAGGGCGCTTCTGGCCGCGGCGGCCCTCAAGCCCCTTCCTCCCTCCCCCTACAAGGAGGCCCTCGAGGCCCTGGCCTTAAGGGAAGCCGAGCGTCTTTCCTGACTTCCTTGAACCTGGAGCCGGGCGGGGCAGCCGTCCCTCCCCGAGCAGGGTATAATCCCCTCCGGTGAGGCTATGGCTATTCCCGCATACAGGTCCCCGGAGGACCCAGGCCTCTGGGAGGCCTTCCTGGAGCGATTGGAAAAGACCTTAAGGGTGGCGACGATCCACCCCACCACGGTGGAGTACCTGGCTCACCCCAAGCGCCTGGTCACGGTTTCCCTGCCCGTGGTCATGGACGACGGGAAGGTGCGGGTTTTCCAGGGCTATCGGGTGGTGCACGATATCGCCCGGGGGCCCGCTAAGGGGGGGGTGAGGATCCATCCCAAGGTAACCCTGGGCCAGACGGCGGGCCTGGCCGCCTGGATGACCTTGAAGGCGGCCGTTTACGATCTGCCCTTTGGCGGGGCGGCGGGGGGGATTGCCGCCGACCCCAGGCTCCTTTCCCACAGGGAGCTTGAACGGCTGGTGCGCCGTTACACCGCCGAGCTGGTCAACCTGATCGGGCCCGACATCGACATCTTGGGCCCCGACCTGGGGACCGACCAGCAGGTGATGGCCTGGATCATGGACACCTACTCCATGACCGTGGGCTCCACGGTGGCGGGGGTGGTGACGGGCAAGCCCCATGCCCTTGGGGGGAGCGAGGGCCGGGACGATGCCGCTGGGCTTGGGGTGGCCCTGGTGCTCAAGGAGCTTGCCGAGCGCCGGGGGCTTCCCCTGGAAGGGGCCAGGGTGGCGGTGCAGGGCTTCGGCCAGGTGGGAGGCAGTTTCGCCTTGCATGCCGAAGGAATGGGCTTGAAGGTGGTGGCGGTATCCACGGCCCGGGGGGCCATGTACCAGGAAGAGGGCCTCGAGGTGGCCGAGGTCCTGCGCCACTACGAGGCCACGGGAGAGCTTCCCCGCTACGACCTCGCCCCGGAGGAGCTTTTCGCCTTGGATGTGGACTACCTGGTCCTGGCGGCCCTCGAGGGGGCCTTGAACGGGGAGATGGCCAAGGCGGTGCGGGCCAAGGTGGTGCTGGAGGCTGCCAACTTCGGCCTGACCCCCGAGGGGGAGGCCTACCTCCTGGGCAAGGGAGTCCTGGTGGTGCCGGACCTCCTCACGGGGGGCGGGGGGCTTCTGGCGGGCTATCTGGAATGGGTGCAGGACCTCAACATGTTCTTCTGGAGCGAGGAGGAAGTGCGGCAAAGCTTCGCTAAGAGCGTGGCCAAGGCGGTGGCTGAGGTGTGCGATAGGGCTGAGGTTCTTTCCACCGATTTGCGCACCGGGGCCATGGCCCTAGCCTTGGAACGGGTGAACGAGGCCACGCGGTTAAGAGGCGTCTACCCCTAAGAGGAGTGTCTATGAAGAGCGAACCCCTTTCCTACCTGGGCAAGGACGGCGGTCCTTGGGAGATCTTCGTGGAGCAGGTGGACCGGGTGGTCCCCTACCTGGGGCGGTATGCCCCTTTGGCGGAGAGCCTTAAGAGGCCCAAGCGGGTCCTGATCGTGGATGTGCCCATCCATCTGGACGACGGCACCGTGGCGTATTTTGAGGGCTACCGGGTCCACCACAACACCGCCCGGGGGCCGGCCAAGGGGGGAGTGCGCTACCACCCCGAGGTGACCCTTTCCGAGGTGATGGCCTTGGCCGCCTGGATGACCATTAAGAATGCCGCCGTGGGCCTGCCCTATGGAGGCGGCAAGGGGGGCATCCGGGTGGACCCCAAGAAGCTTTCCCCGGGGGAGCTGGAGCGCCTGACCCGCCGCTACACCTCGGAGATCGGGATCCTTTTGGGCCCGGATCGGGACATCCCTGCCCCCGATGTGAACACCGGGGAGCGGGAGATGGCCTGGATGATGGACACCTTTTCCATGAACGTGGGCCGCACGGTGCCGGGGGTGGTGACGGGGAAGCCCATTGCCCTGGGGGGTTCCTTGGGAAGGCGGGACGCCACGGGCCGCGGGGTGTTCGTCACCGCCAGGGCGGCGGCGGAGAAGATCGGTCTTCCCATAGAGGGAAGCCGGGTCATCCTCCAGGGCTTCGGCAACGTGGGGAACGCCGCTGCCCGCATCTTCCACGATCACGGGGCCCGGATCATCGCCATCCAGGACCACACGGGCACCATCTACAACGAGGCGGGGATAGATCCCTACGACCTTCTCAAGCACGTGGCGGAGTTCGGAGGGGTGCGGGGTTACCCCAAGGCCGAGCCCCTGCCCAACCCGGAGTTCTGGGCCGTGCCCGCAGAGTTTCTCATCCCTGCGGCTTTGGAAAAGCAGATCACCGAGCAAAACGCCTGGCGGATCCAGGCCAAGATCATCGCCGAGGGGGCCAACGGCCCCACCACCCCGGCCGCCGATGACATTCTCCTGGAGAAGGGTGTCCTGGTGGTGCCCGATGTCATCGCCAACGCCGGGGGCGTCACGGTGAGCTACTTTGAGTGGGTGCAGGACTTCAACTCCTACTTCTGGACGGAGGAAGAGATCAACGCACGGTTGGAGCGGGTCCTTAGGAATGCCTTTGAGGCGGTGTGGCAGGTGAGCCAGGAGAAGAAGATTCCCTTGCGCACGGCGGCCTATGTGGTGGCCGCCACCCGGGTCCTCGAGGCCAGGGCCCTCAGGGGGCTTTACCCCTAGCCTCCGTTAGGCTATTCGTGTGGACTGGCCCCGCTATGGCCGCGTTACCCTGAAGCCCTTTAGCGCGGGGCTCACTGAGGAGGAGTGGAAGGGGCTTTATGAGACCTTCCGCGACCCCGAGGTGGCGGAGTGGAACGGCTCGAGCCCCTTGCGCTCGCCTTTCTGGCTTTTCAAGCGCTTCGTCCTGGCGGAGATGCGCCGAAAGGACCGCCTGGCCTTCGTCATCCTGGACGAGAGGGGAGAGTATCTGGGCACCCTCGAGCTTTACGACCTCACCCCGGAGGAGGCCACCTTGGGCATCCTCATCGGGCGGAAGGACCGCTGGGGCCAGGGCTACGGCACGGAGGCGGTGCGGGCGGCCTTGGCCTATGCCTTCGGTCCCTTGGGGCTTACGCGGGTAAAGCTCCGCACCTTTGCCCATAACCTTAGGGCCAGGCGGGCCTTTGAGAAGGCGGGTTTCCGCCAGGTGGGCCTGGGCCCGGGGCCTAAGGGAAGGGAGGATGTGTACATGGAGGTGACCCGTGGTCAGCCGGAAGGCTAGCGTGCGCATCTTGAGCCCAAGGCTTAGGGAAGAGGTCTTCGCCCTTTTACCCGAAGAGGTGGAGGTGCATTACCTGGACGAGCCTTGGCCCAAGGCGGTGGACTTCTTCCTGCCTCCTTTCGGCCAGGAGGCAGTGGTGCGGCGGGTGCTGGAACAAGTAGAGGTCAAGGTGGTCCAGACCCTTTCCGCCGGGGTGGACTGGATCCTGCCCCTTGTGCCCGAGGGGGTGGTGCTTTGCGATGGCTCGGGCATCCACGACGTGCCCGTGGCGGAGTGGGTGGTGATGAGCCTTTTGGCCCTTCTTAAGGACCTGCCTGCCTTTTTGCAGGCCCAGGGGGAAGGGCGCTGGGCTCCCAGGGTGCTGGCCGACCTCGAGGGCAAGAAGGTGCTTCTATTGGGCTACGGTTCCATCGGGAAAGCCGTGGAGGAGAGGCTTAGGGCCTTTGGGGTGGAGGTGCTTCCCGTGGCCAGGCACGCCCGCCCTGGGGTCTACACTCCCCAGGACCTCCCGCATCTTCTGCCCCAGGCGGATGCCGTGGTGATCCTCCTCCCCCTTACCCCCGAAACCCGGGGGCTGGTGGACCGGGATTTTCTTTCCTGGATGAAGCCGGGAGCTCTTTTGGTGAATGCTGGCCGGGGGCCAGTGGTGGACACAGAAGCCCTCCTCGAGGCGCTACGGGAGGGAAAGGTTCGGGCGGCCTTGGATGTCACCGACCCTGAGCCTCTGCCTTCCGACCATCCTCTTTGGCGGGCTCCTGGAGTCCTCATCACCCCGCATGTGGCCGGGCTTTCCCAGGGTTTCCACCGCCGGGCGGCCCGGTTTTTGGCGGATCAGGTGGGGCGGTACCTCCGGGGTGAGCCCCTTAGGAACTTGGTTTTGGAGGGATACTGATGAAGGTGGTTCTTCACGGGGACCTTAGGCGGTTTGGGGAGGTCCTCGAGGTGGAGGCTAAGACGCCCAAGGAAGCCCTGGAGAAGCTGGGCATTCCCCTGGAGGAGGCCTGGCTTCTGGCGGTGGGCGGAAGGATGGTGGAGCCCCACGAGGAAGTGGAGGGCCCCCTCGAGGTCTACCCCCCCATCGCCGGGGGTGGTATACTGGAAGTCCTGCCCTAAAGGCAGGGGGCGCGAACAAGGGGGGAGCCGCCCGACGCCCACCCCGCGTAGAAAGGAGAAGGATGGAGAAGAAAGAACTCCTCTCTACGCCCGTGGTTCCCATAGACATCAAGGCCTTTGACGCTGGACCCATCCTCGAGGCCATGGGCAAGACTGCCTTCCAGGCCCGGAACCTCTACCGGGCGGCGGAGATCTACCTCAAAATGCTGGAGGACGACGCCGCCGTCATCCTTACCCTGGCGGGGAGCCTGGTTTCCGCGGGCCAGGGCCTCATCATCCACGACCTCATCCGGAAGGGCCTGGTGGACGCCATCGTGGCCACCGGGGCCAACATTGTGGACCAGGACTTCTTTGAAGCCTTGGGCCACCGCCACTACCAGGGGGACCCCAAGGCTGACGATGAAACCCTTAGGCGGCTTTGGATTGACCGCATCTACGACACCTACATCGACGAGGAGGAGCTCCGCCACACGGACTACACCATCGCCGAGATCGCCGATTCCCTGGAGCCTAGGCCCTACTCCAGCCGGGAGTTCATCTGGCACATGGGCCGCTACCTGGCGGAAAGGGGCCTGGGGGAGAAGAGCATCGTCCGGGCTGCTTACGAGGAGGGGGTGCCCATCTTCGTGCCGGCCTTCTCCGACTCCTCCGCGGGGTTCGGCCTGGTCTACCACCAGGTGAAAAACCCCAAGGCCCACGTGACCATTGACTCCGTGGCCGACTTCCGCGAGCTCACCCAGATCAAGCTCAAAGCCGGCACCACGGGCCTGGTGATGCTGGGGGGTGGGGTGCCCAAGAACTTCGCCCAGGACATTGTGGTGGCCGCGGAGGTCTTGGGCCACCAGGTGGAGATGCACAAGTACGCCATCCAGATCACCGTGGCCGACGAGCGGGATGGGGGGCTTTCCGGCTCCACCCTCTCCGAGGCCCAAAGCTGGGGCAAGGTGGACGCCGCCCTTTCCCAGATGGTCTTCGCCGAGGCCACCCTGGCCTTCCCCCTCCTGGCCTCCTACGTTTACCACCGGGCTCCCATGCGGGCCAAGCGGCGCTACGCCGACCTCTTCGCTGAGGAGGTTCCCGCCTAGCGGGCCGGGGTTCCCCCCGCTTGGGGTTATGCCCGGGCGGGGGGTTTCTGCTGGACCAACCCCCCTTCCCTTTGGTAGACTTCCGGCAAATGCCCGATGAGCTAAGGCTATACCTGAAGGAGCGGTTTGGCGTCTTGGGGCCGGTTTCCCCGGGGCGCTTTGAGGCCGAGTTGGCCAAGCGGGTGGGAAGCCCCGCCAAGCGGGAGCCCGTTCTCAAGGCCTGGCGCGCCTACCTTTCGGGGGGCGGCAGGGAGGCGGTGCGAAGTTTCTACCAGGAGATCCTCAAGGTGCCCAAGGGGGAGGCCTTGGTCTACGGCATGCACCTGCCCTTTTTGGAGTTCTACGCCCGGGAGGTGCCTTCCCGCTTGGAGGGGCGGGTTTTGGAGGTGGGGGCCTTCACCGGGGCCTTGGTGGGCTATTTGCAAAGGAAGCGGCCCGAGCTTTCCTTCCACGCCCTGGACGGGGTGGAGGAGGCCGTGGAGCTTGGGAAAAAGCGGGTGCCCGAGGTGGTCTGGCATGCGGCCTGGGCGGAGGAGGCGGAGCTTCCTCCCTTTGACACCCTGCTTCTCCTTTCCGTGTTCCCCGAGGGCTTTGTGGACCAGGAGCTGGAAAGCCGCCTCGAGGCCCCTTCCTTCTGGAAGCGCTTCGGTTTCTTTGATCGCCTTCCCCTTCTGGCCCGGCTTTTGAAGCCCGGTGGGCTTTTGATCTACGGCCACGGACCCTTCCTGGGCAAAAGCCCGGAAGGGGTGGAGGAAGGCCTAAAGCACCTGGGGTTTGACCAGGTGGAGCGGGTGGGGGAAGGGGAGTACTTTCTGGTGCTGGCGAGAAGGCCCGAGGCACTGGAGGTTAAAGAGGAGGCCTGGTCCCTGGCGGTGGACGAGGAAGCTTCCCTGGACCTCGAGGAGGCACCCCTGCAGGTTCCCGTTCTGGTTCAGGGGGATCTTTCCGAGGTGCGGGAGCTTCTGGCCGCAGGGCGGTATGCGGAGGTGCTGGCCCATCTGCCCGAGGGAGTGGAAGGGGAGGCGGCCTGCCTGAGGGGGCGGGCCCTTTTCGCCCTTTCCCGCTATGCCGAGGCGGAGGAGGTCTTAAGGCGGGCCCTTTCCGAGGAGGCGGAGGACCTGAGGGCCATGGTGCTGGTGGAGCTCGGGGAGTACGAGCGGGCCAGGCCGCGCCTCGAGGCCCTGGCCGGGAGGGGAGGAAGGTACCGGATCTACCTGGGCCGGGTCTACCTGAGCCTGGGGCGGTATGCGGACGCCCTCAGGCAGTTTGTGGAATCGGGCCTGCCCGAGGCGGAAGGGTACGTGCGGGAGGCCCTGGAGCGGATCACCGAGCGCATGCGCCGCTTCGCCCGGGAAGGGGAGTGGGCGGAGGTAAGCCGCCGGGCGGAGTTTGTAGAGGATCTTTCCCCAACCCTCCTGACCCGGGAGATGCTCCGGCTTGGCTTAAAGGCCGCCCTGATCCAGGGGCTTTTTGCCCGGGCGGAGCGGTATGCCAGGAGGCTTGCGGATCTGGACGAGGCCGAGGGCTTCTTGGGGCTCGCCCTGGTGGCCCTAAGGGTGCGCTCCCCTCTGGAGGTGCGGCCTCTAGAGGATTTAAAGCCGGTGGAGCCCTACCTCACCGAGGCCTTGGCCCGGGCGGAGATCCCCGAGGCCTTGCTGCTTCTTGGGATGCTCCGGGAACGGGAGGGGCGCCACCTGGAGGCCCTGCGCCTTTTGGAGCGGGCGGCGGAGCGGGGAACAGGGGAGGTGGCGGGCCTGGCCTACCACCACCTGGCCCAGGTGAAGAGGGCCCTCAGGCGGCCCCTTAAGGAGATCCTGGGGGACCACAAGCGGGCCCACGCCTTGAGGGCCTACCCCGCCCCCTACCTTTTCCAGCTGGCCCAGGAGGCCCTGAAGGGGGGAGAGGAGGTCTTGGCCAGGGAGCTTCTCTCCCGGGCCCGGGATGCCGGGCTTTCCGAGGTGGCCGAGGAGGACCTCATGGGGCTCCTTGCCCTTCTGGAGAGGCTGGAGGGTCCCTGGGCTGCCTTTAGCCTTCTCTACCAGGCCCTGGGCCGCACGCCCAAGCCCCCCCTGGAGCTTCTGGCCCTGGCCTACCGGCTTTCCCGTGGTTTCCGGGAAAGCCCCGAGGCCTCGGAGGTGCGGGGGCAGTACCTGGCAGCCCTGTATGCCGAGGGGCGGGGGGAGGAGGTGGAAAGGCTCTTGCTGGAGGAACTGAAGGCTGACCCCCAGGCCCTGGAGGTGCTCTTTGACCTGGCGGAGCACTACGAGGCCCAGGGCAACTGGCGGAAGGCGGCGGAGCACTGGCAGAAAGCCTTGGAGGTAGCCCTCTACCGGGAAAAGGACCTGGACCTTTCCCGGGAGGTCCTGAGAAACCTCCTGTTCCTCAGGCCTCACGACGAGAGCCTTACCCTTTACCTGGAGGAGCTTAAGGCGGTGAGCCGGGGCCTGGAGGCCTTGGGGGAAAGCCCAAAGGCCCTGCCCGAGACCAAGGAGGAGCTCCTGCAGGAGGGCCTGCCCCAGTTCCACGGGGAGCACCTTCTGGTGGTGGGCGGGCACACCCAGCTCAGGAGCCGGCTGGTTCCCCTCCTCGAGGCCCGGGGCCTTAAGGTGGACTGGTTTGATGCGGACACCGCCGGCGTGGGCAAGGAGGCCCTGAGGCGTATCCAGAACCGCCTGGAGAAGGCCCATGGCCTCATGGTGGTTTCCAGCTATGTGGGCCATGACTTCTCCGAGCCCGTGCGCCTCGAGGCGGAGCGCCTGGGGGTTCCGGTCTACGTGATCCCGGGGCGGGCCCGGGGGGCCACGGGGTTTTTAAGAGCCCTCAAGGCCTTCGCCCCCGAGCTCTTCAAACGGGCCCTCAAGGGGGTACAGTAGGGTTCATGGAGGCGCCGGTTCTGAAGCTGGGCTACTCCCCCTGCCCCAACGACACCTTCATCTTCTACGCCCTCACCCATGGCCTTGTGGAAAGCCCCCTTCCGGTGGAGGCGGTTTTGGAGGACGTGGAAACCCTGAACCGCTGGGCTTTGGAGGGGAGGCTACCCCTGACCAAGCTCTCCTATGCCGCCTATGGGAGGGTGCGGGACCGGTATGTGGCCCTACGGAGCGGAGGAGCCTTGGGAAGAGGGGTGGGCCCTTTGGTGGTGGCCAAGAAGCCCTTGAGGAGCCTGAAGGGAGCCCGGGTGGCCATTCCCGGGCGGAACACCACGGCTTTTTTGCTCCTCTCCCTGTACGCGGAAGGGTTTGAGCCGGTGGAGGTGCGCTACGACCGGATCATGCCCCTGGTGGCCCAAGGGGAGGTGGAGGCGGGTCTCATCATCCACGAAAGCCGTTTCACCTACCCGGAGTACGGCCTGGTCAGGGTCCTGGACCTGGGGGAGTGGTGGGAGGGGGAAACGGGCCTGCCCCTTCCCTTGGGGGCCATCCTGGCCCGGCGGGATCTGGGGAAGGAGCTCATCCAGGCCCTGGACGAGGCGGTGCGGCGGAGCCTGGAATACGCCTTTGCCCATCCCGAGGAAACCCTTCCCTACTTGAAAGCCCATGCCCAGGAGCTTTCGGAGGAGGTGATCTGGGCCCATGTACGCACCTATGTGAACGGGTTCAGCCAGGACGTGGGGGAGGAAGGGGAAAAGGCGGTGAAAAGGCTCTTCGCTGAGGCCGAGGCCCGGGGGCTTATCCCTTCCTCCGAAGCCCCCCTCTTTTTGTAAACTCGGGGCATGTTCCAGGAGCTTTCCCTCGAGGCCCGGCGGGAGATGGCCAGGGTGTTCCAGCCCAAGAGGGTCTTGCGGGGTACCCCCCTCTACGCCCTGGGGGACCGGGCGGACGGGGTGTACCTGGTGCGGGAAGGGCTTGTCTGGCTGGAGGGACCCCGCTCGGCGGAAGGGGAGCCCGCCACCTTGGGGGTGGTGGGGCCTGGGGGGCTTTTTGGGGAGGAGGCCCTGGTGGGGGGAGGAAGGCGCACTTCGGGGGCCACCGCCCTGACCTACGCCGAGTTCCTCTTCGCCCCCCAGGAAGCCCTGGCCCCCGTGCGGGCGCGTTTTCCCGAGGTGGAGCGCTTCCTCCTGGAGGCCCTCTACGCCCGGCTGAAGGAGGCGGAGGAGCGGCTTTGGGAACTGCGCCACCTCTCCGTGAGCCAGCGCTTGGCCCGGCTTCTCCTCAGGCTAAGCCAGGCGGGGGAGGTGGCCTTTTCCCACCAGGACCTGGCCCGTATGGTGGGGGCCACCCGGGAGACCGTGACCAAGCTCCTGGGGGAGTGGGCCCTTTCGGGGGTGGTGGACCTGGGCTACCGGAGGGTGGAGGTCCGGGAACCCCAGGCCCTTGCCCGCCTGGCTGAGGCGCTTTAGGCTTTGAAGCATGGAAGCCCAGGTCCTGGCCCAGCTTTTGGGCCTACCCCAGGGGGAAGAGGTCCTCAAAGAGCGCTTGGGCCGGGAAGGCCATCCCCAACTCTCTTCGGCGCTTACCGCTTACCTGAAGCGTCTGCAGGCTCCACGGGAGGTCCTGGCGGCCCTCGAGGGCCTGGGGCAGGGGGCGGTGGTCACGGGCCAGCAGGCAGGGCTTCTGGGAGGGCCGGCCCTGACCTTCTACAAGGCCCACACCGCCTTGGGCCTGGCGGAAAAGGTGGGGGCGGCTTCCCTCTTCTGGGTGGCTTCCCAGGACCACGATGTGGAGGAGGTGCGCCACCTTCACCTTCTCCTGGAGGAGGAGGTGCGTACCCTGTCCCTGCCCCTGCCGCCCCTTCCCGCAGGGCGGATTCCTTTTGCCCCTTACCGAGAGGCGGTGAGGGAGTTTCTGGGCCCCTGGTCCCGGGATGCCCGGGTAGCCTACGCCCTGGAGGGGGAAACCCTGTCCGAGTTTTTCGCCCGCACCCTCTTGGCCTTTCTGGGGGAGCGGGGCCTCATTCCCTTTGACCCCATGGCCCCGGAGCTTGCCCCCCTTTTCCAAAAGGCCCTGGAAAGGGAGTTGGAGGACCCCCTGGCCAGCGCCCAGGCCATCAACCAGGAGGCGGAGCGCATCCGCGCTTTGGGGGGCAAGCCTCCTTTGAAGCGCAAGCCAGGAGCCACCAATCTTTTTTTAGAAACAGACCAGAGAAGACTGCTTTTTTACCAGGATGGTGCCTTTACCGACGGGGTGCGCCGCTACGGCAAAAAGGAGCTTCTGGAGATCCTCAGGACCGATCCCAGCCGCCTCACCCCCGCAGCGGGCTTGAGGCCGGTATTCCAGGACCTGGTTCTGCCCACGGCGGGCTTCGTGGTGGGTCCCAACGAGTTCCGGTATGTGGCCGAGCTTTCCGGGGTCTACGCCCTTTACGGCATCCCCATGCCTGCCCTCTTCCTTCGCCTGAGGGCGGTGGTTTTGGAGCCTCCCATCCGCCGCATTGTGGAGAGGTACCGCCTGGATCCCTGGGCGTTTGTGGATGGGGGGGAGGATGCCTTTCTTAAGGCTGTCAAGGAGGTGCTGGAAGGGTTCAGGGGCCTCGAGGCCGAGCTTTTGCGCCTCTTGGAGGAGGTGGAGGCCCTGGGCCAGAAGGCCCATGCCCTGGAGCCCACCTTGGAAAGGCCTTTCCGCCGCTTCCAGGCGAGGCTGAAGGGGGAGGGGGAAAGGCTTTTGAAGAAGCTCCTTCGCGCCCGCATGGGGCGGGATGCGGTCCTTCTGCATCACCTGGAGCGCCTCAAGCGGCACCTTTTGCCTCGAGGCCTCCCCCAGGAACGGGTCTACCCCTTCGCCATGTACGCCTTGCGCCACCCGGAGGCCCTCTTTAAGCTCCAGGAGGCACCCATCTCGGGAAAGGCCACCTTGGTTTTGGGCTAGGTGGTAGGATGGGGGCAGTATATGACGCATGGGTTAAAGGGTGCCCTTCTGGCATGCCTCCTTTTGCTGGTCTGGCTCCTGCCCTCCCGGGGCCAGAAGGAGGACCTCCTCCTCAGGGTGCTCCTTAAGGAGGTGCCGGAGGGCCAGGAGGTATCCCTTCTCCTGCCGGAGGGCCAGGGAACCGTGCGGGCCAGGGGGGAGGCCCAAGGGGTCTGGGTGGAGGGCAGGCTCCAGCCCTTTTGGGAGTTTCCCGGACCCTATTTCCGCCTGGATGGGCGCACCTATAGGGGTGGGGTGCGCCTTCTTGCCCAGGGGGGGAGGCTTTGGGTGGTGAACCAGGTCCTTTTGGAGGACTACCTCCTCGGCGTCCTCCCTGCCGAGATGCCCGAGGGCTTCCCCCAGGAGGCTTTAAAGGCCCAGGCGGTGGTGGCCCGCACCTTCGCCGTGAACCGCTTGAATCCCCGGGCTCCTTACGACCTCTGCGCCAGCGAGATCTGCCAGGTCTACCTGGGCTTGGCCGTGGAAACCCCCAGGCATACTGAGGCGGTGAGGGGTACCCGGGGGAAGGTCCTCAGCTACCAGGGAAGGGCCATTTCCGCTCTCTACCACGCCGACTCCGGGGGTATGACCGCAGGGAGCGAGGAGGTCTTTCAGAAGGCCCTGCCCTATTTGCGGCCGAGGCCGGACCCCTACGCCCGGGGTCCCAAAAGCCAGTGGCAGCTTTCCGTGAGCCCGGAGCGGGCGGCGGCGGCCTTGAGGGCCATGGGCCGTACGCCCCAGGCTGGCTCCCCTGGGGATTCCCCGGTGGTGCTGGAGCGAAGCGCCTCGGGAAGGGTGTGGCGCCTGCGGCTTTTGGGGGTGGAGGTGCAGGGCCCGGAGGCCCAGCGGCTGGTGCGGAACCTGGGCCTGCCTTCGGCCTTGGTGGAGTTTAGGGGCTGGCAGGCGGAGGGCCGGGGAGCAGGGCACGGGGTGGGGCTTTCCCAGTGGGGGGCCAAGGGCATGGCGGAGGCAGGGTACGGGTACCGGGAGATCCTCGGGCATTACTTCCCCGGCACCTTCCTCTCCGACCTTTTGCTGGGTGGGATTTCGGACCCCGAGGAGGCTTGGGCCACAAGATAGCCTCGGCCGACCCCGCTAAGGAGCCATGTTGATTCCCACGCCCATCGGTCCTTTGTGGCTCGAGGTGAGCCCTGGGGGAGTGCGGCGTTTGGAGCCCACCCTCTTCCCCCGGGGCCTCGAGGCCAGGGGCCCCGTGGCCGAAAGGGTGCGGGAGCGGGTGCTGGCCTACTTTGCCGGGGAAAAGCCCGATTTTTTGGACATCCCCCTGGACTACACGGGAGTTTCCCCCAAGCGGGTGGCCCTTTACGAGAGGGTGCGCCTTATCCCCTACGGGCGCACGGAAAGTTATGGAAGCCTGGCGCGGGAGCTTGGCCTTTCCCCAAGGGCGGTGGGGGCGGGGATGAGGGCCTCGCCCTTTTTCCTCCTGGTGCCTGCCCACCGGGTGATTCATGCGGATGGGCGGCTTGGGGGGTTTGCCGGACAGGAAGGGCTTAAGGCCTGGCTCCTGCGCTTTGAAGGAGCCTGGCCCTAGACCTCCACCCAGATGGCCACGGAAAAAGGGGGAAGCTCGGGCCCGCAAAGGCGTCCTCCCGCCGGGGTGCAGGTTTTCCCGGAGAGGAGGTCCACGGCCTGGGCCCCTCGAGGCAGGGCGCCATGCAGGGGAAAATCCTGGCGGAAAGGCTCGGAAGAGGCGTTCACCACCACCAGGTAGGGCCCCCGGGTGAAGGCCAGGTGCCCGTCTGCTGCATAGACCCGCTGGTAGGGGGCGGTGCGGAGCTCGGGGTGTTCCTGGCGCAGGCGGGCCATGCGCCGCACGGTTTGGCGGATCTCTTCCTTCCAGCGGGCCGGGTCCCAGACCATGCCTGCCCGGTTTTCCGGGTCATGGCCTCCTTCCATCCCCACCTCTTCCCCGTAGTACACCGTGGGGTTTCCAGGCAGGAGGAAAAGCAGGGAAAGGGCGAGCTTAGCCCGTTCCACGCTTCCCCTAAGGAGGGTGAGGAGGCGGGGGGTGTCGTGGGAGGTGAGGAGGTTCATCTGGGCCCGCACCACCTCCGGGCGGTAGCGGCTGAAGAGGCCTTCCAGGCGGTGGCTGAAGGCCAGGGCCTGCAGGGGTTCGATCCGCCCCAGGCCCGAGCGGGAGGATAGCTCCTGGTCCAGGACCTCTCCCCCCACGAAGCCCAGGATGGCCCGGCTCAAGGGGTAGTTCATGGTGGCGTCGAACATATCCCCCTGGAGCCAGAAGTCGGCTTCCTCCCAGATCTCCCCCACGATGTAGGCCTCAGGGTTGGCTCCCTTGACCCTCCTGCGGAAGGCCCGCCAGAACTCGGGGTCAGGGATCTCGTTGGGCACGTCCAGCCGCCAGCCATCCGCGCCGAAGCGGATCCAGTGCTCCGCCACCTCCAGGAGGTACTCCCGCACCGCCGGGGTTTCCACCCGGAGTTTGGGGAGCTCGGGATTGCCCCACCAGGCCTCGTAGTTGGGGTGGCGGCTATAGGGGTTTAGGGGAAAACCCTTCACGTGGTACCAGTCCCGGTAGGGGCTTTGTTCTCCGTTTTCCAGAAGGTGCTGGAAGGCAAAAAAGCCCCTACCCGTGTGGTTGAAGACCCCGTCCAGGATGACCCGCATGCCGTGGGCGTGGGCGACTTCCAGGAGGTGCCTTAGGGCCACGTTCCCCCCCAGGAGGGGATCCACCTGGAAATAGTCCGTGGTGTGGTACCGGTGGTTGGCGGTGGAGGCGAAGACGGGGTTCAGGTAAAGGGCTTCCACCCCCAGGTCCTTGAGGTAGGGGATTTTCTCCGCTATGCCCCAGAGGGTTCCCCCCTTGAAGCCCCTAAGAGAGGGGGGTGCTTCCCAGGGTTCCAAAGGACCCGCCGGGGCAGGCTTTCCGAAAGGGCCAGCCCGGAAGTAGCGGTCGGGAAAGATCTGGTAGAAGAAAGCGCCCTCGTACCAGGTCACGGGGCCAAGTGTACCACGCGGGTAGTGTGTTATAGGTCACAAAAATCCTTGCCTCCTCCAGGTGGCTTTGGTATCCTCCCGGGGTGAGGGGTATGGGGGGCCGCCTTTTCGTCATGACCGGGGCCAGCGGGGTGGGGAAGGGCACGGTGCGGGCCAAGGTGCTGGAGCGCACCCGCCTCTTCTACTCCATCTCCATGACCACCCGTCCCCCGCGTCCCGGGGAACGGGATGGGGTGGACTACTACTTTGTGGACAGGGCCACCTTTGAGGCCCTGTTGCGGGAGGATGGGTTCTTGGAGCACGCCGAGTACGTGGGGCACCTGTACGGTACCCCCAAGGCTCCGGTGGAGCGGGCCTTGGCCCGGGGGGAGGATGTCCTCCTGGAGATCGAGGTCCAGGGAGCCCTGCAGGTGCGCAAGAAGGTACCGGAGGCGGTCCTCATCTTCCTCCTGCCCCCTTCCCTTTCCGAGCTGAAGCGGCGTCTGGTTTACCGGGGCAAGGACGCCCCGGAGAAGATCGAAAAGCGGCTGAAGCAGGCGGAGTGGGAGATACGAAACGCCCACCTCTTTGACTACGTGATCGTGAACGATGTGCTGGAGGAGGCGGTGGCCGACTTCCTGGCCATCCTTACCGCCGAGAGGCGGCGTACCCCCAGGATGGGCCCCGCCTTGGAGAGGGCCTTGAAGCGGGATAAGGACCTGGAAGCTGAGCTGGACGAGATTCTACGGAGGAGTTATGGCGGAACCCGGGATTGACAAGCTTTTTGGCATGGTGGATTCCAAGTACCGGCTCACCGTGGTGGTGGCCAAGCGGGCGGAGCAGCTTCTCCGCCACCGCTTTAAGAACACGGTTCTGGAGCCGGAGGAGAGGCCCAAGATGCGGACCCTCGAGGGGATCCTGGACGACCCCAACCCCGTCACCTGGGCCATGAAGGAGATGCTCACGGGAAGGCTGGTCTTCGGGGAGAACCTGGTGCCCGAGGACCGCCTGCAGAGGGAGATGGAGCGGCTTTACCCGGTGGAAGAGGAGGAGTAGGTGGCCCGGGTCCTGGTGGCGGTGACGGGGGGGGTGGCGGCCATCAAGGCCCCCCACCTCCTCCGTCTTCTCAGGGGCCAGGGCCACGAGGTACGGGTCCTGGCCACCCCCAGGGCCCTGGAGTTCATCACCCCCCTTTCCCTGGCGGTGGCCGCTGGAGGGGAGGTGGCCACGGAGGAGGCCTGGTTCAGGCCGGATGGCCGGGCCTTACATATAGAACTCGCCCGCTGGGCCGATGTGGTTTTGGTGGCTCCCGCCACCGCCGACGCCATGGCCAAGGCGGCCCTGGGTCTGGCCGACGACCTCCTTTCCGCCACGCTTCTCGCAGGGGCTAAGCGGGTGGCCTGGGCCCCGGCCATGAACGAGGCCATGTGGCTTTCCCCCAGGACCCAGGAGCATGCCCGGACCCTCGAGGGCGTGGGCCATGCCCTTTTCGGTCCCGCCCACGGACCTCTGGCGGCGGTGGGGGAGGGGGAGGGATGGGGACGGATGCTGGAGCCCGAGGAGCTTTTGGAGAGGCTTCAGGCCTTCCTCACCCCCAAGGACCTTAAGGGCCTTAAGCTTCTGGTGTCTGCCGGCCCCACCCGGGAGTACCTGGACCCGGTGCGCTACCTTTCCAACCCTTCCTCAGGCCGCATGGGCTATGCCGTGGCCGAGGCTGCCCGGGACCGGGGGGCGGAGGTGGTGCTGGTTTCCGGGCCCACGGCCCTGCCCGCCCCCTGGGGGGTGGAGGTGGTGCGGGTGGAAAGCGCCTTGGAGATGCGCGAGGCCATTCTGGGGCGCTATTCCTGGGCCCAGGCGGTGGTGATGGCGGCGGCGGTGGCCGACTACCGCCCGGCGGAGGTGAGCCGGGAGAAGGAGCCCAAGGTGGCGGCGGAGAAGGTTCTCCGCCTCCTTCCCAACCCCGACATCCTCAAGGAGCTGGGGGAGAACAAGGGACCGAGGGTCCTGGTGGGCTTCGCCATGGAGACGGGGGAGGGCCTGGCGCGGGCCAAGGAGAAGCTTCTCCGCAAGAACCTGGACCTCATCGTCCTCAACTGGGTGAACCGGGAGGGAGTGGGCTTCGGCAGCCTCGAGAACGAGGTGGTCCTCCTCCTCCGGGATGGCCGGGTGCTGGAACTCCCCCGCATGCCCAAGCGGCAGGTGGCCGACCGTATACTGGACTTGGTTAAAGAGTTCTGGAAGGGTTAGAGGGGTGTCTATGCGAAGCAAAGCGGAGCGGCACCGCGCCATTCAGGAGATCGTGAGCCGGGAGGAGATCGGCACGCAGAAGGAGCTGGTGGAGCGCCTGAGGCAGCTGGGGTTTGAGGTGACCCAGGCCACGGTGAGCCGGGACATCGCCGAGCTGAGGCTGGCCCGGGTTTCCCTGGGCAAGGGGCGGCACAAGTACGCCCTGCCCTCCATGGAGCTTCCCGAGGACGTTTACGAGGAACTGAAGCGGCAGTTTGGCCTCTTCGTCAAGGACGTGGACCGGGGGGGGAATATCCTGGTGGTGAAGACGGCGGAGGGCCACGCCTCCGGCATCGCCCTTTTGATGGACCGCCTCAAACGGGACGAGATCGTGGGCACCCTGGCGGGGGAGGATACCATCCTGGTGGTGGCCCGGACCGAGGAAGGGGCGAGGGCCCTGGAGGAGGAGTTCGGGGAACTCCTGGTGGCGGGGAAGATGCGCCTTTAGGCCTTCGTGCTGGAGCTTTTCCTCAAATCCTTCCTCACCCTCTTCGTGGTCATGGACCCGGTGGGGCTGGTGCCGGTCTTTCTGGCCCTGGCCGGGGACCGTCCTCAAAGGAAACAGGCCCAGATCGCCCGGAAGGCGGTGCTGGTGGCGGGGGGGCTTTTGGTCTCCTTTTTTTTCTTCGGGCGGGGGCTTTTGGGCTACCTGGGGATCAGCCTCGAGGCCCTGCGCATCGCCGGGGGCATCCTCCTCTTCCGCATCGCCACCGAGATGGTCTTCGCCCACCACGAGCGGGAAACGGAAGAGGAAAAGGATGAGGCCCGCCTCCGGGCGGATATCTCCGTCTTTCCCCTGGCCATTCCCTTGATCGCCGGCCCCGGGGCCTTGGCCAGCGTCCTTATCCTGGCCGCAGAGGCCCGGAAGGAACCCCTGGGCTTTGTGGTGGTCCTTTTCACGGTCTTTTTGGTCCTGGCCCTGGCCTATCTGTTCCTCCGGCTTGCGGCCCAGGTGCGCCGGGCCCTGGGCCGCACGGGGGTGAACGTGGTCACCCGGGTCTTGGGGATCCTCCTGGCGGCCTTGGCGGTGCAGTACGTGGCGGATGGGGTTAAAGCCCTTTTCTAGCCCTCTTGGCCCGGTACATGCGTTTGTCGGCCTCCTTGAGGAGGGCCTCCAGGTCCTCCCCCTCCACCAGAAGCCCCCCTGCGGCCACCTGGTAGGGCAGGTTCTCCTGAAGCCGGGCGATGAGGGTGGGGATCTCCTCCGCCTTCAGGCCCAGGTGGAGGCTCACGAACTCATCCCCGCCGATGCGGAAGGCCACGTCGCGGCGGCGGGAGAGGTTTCTTAGGGCCTGGGCCAGGCTCTTCAGGGCCTGGTCGCCCACTGCATGGCCCTCCCGGTCGTTCAAGGCCTTAAGGCCGTTGAGGTCCCAGTAGATCAGGGACAAAGGCTCCCCCAGGGTCCGGGCTTCCTGCAGGAGCAGGGGAAAGGCCTCCTCCAGGGCCCGGCGGTTGCCCAAGCCGGTGAGGGGATCGGTGCGGGCGGCCTCCTGCAGGGCCTGGCGCTCCTTAAGGGCCTTGAGGAGGAGGGCGGCTTCCAAGGCGAAGGCCTGGGCCAGCTCCAGGGAAAGGGGGCCGAAGGCCTCGGGGTCCGAGAAGCTATCCAGGTTCATGGTGGCCAGCACCTCCCCCTCCAGGACGATGGGCAGGCCCAAGGTGGCCTGGATTTCCAGAAGGCGGCCGTGCTCGAAGAAGAGGGGCCTGGCCTCCACGGTGCTCAGGCTGGAAAGGTGCCGCACCTCCTCCCCTTTGAGGACCCGGGGCCGGCCCTTTTGCCAGTTGTCCACTCCCAGGCCGTACCAGAAGAGCTCCTCCTCCAAGGAGGTGCGGGCCATGAGCAGGCGCTCGCTGAAACCTTCCTGGGCCACCAGGTAAAAGAAGGCTCCTTCCCTTAGGAGGATGCTGCCCGCTTCGGCTCCTGGCACCACCGCCACGGCTTCGCGGATCAAGTCCTTGAGAAGGCCTTCCGGCTCCTCGTGCTGCATGAGCCCCTTCAGCACCCGAAGGAGGCTTTGGTAGGCCTTGGCCCGCACGGCCAGATGGCTGACCTCGAGGAGAAGCAGGTAGGTGCCCTCCGGGGCGGGCAGGCGCACCACCTGGTAGGTCTTCGTCCCCACCTCCAGGGTGTCCCCCTGGGGGAGGGGGAGGCCTTCGGCCAGGGAGTTGCGCACCACCTCCGTTTCCCGGACAAGATAGACGGGGTAGGGAGCCTCGAGGGGATTCATTCCTGGGCCTCCACCCAATCCTGTGCAAGGTGGCCGTTTCCTTCCAGAAGGAGGCGGGCGTGGGCCAAGGCGGCCTCGGTGTACTGGCCGGAGAGGAGGCGGGCGAGCTCCCGTATGCGCTTCTCCCCTTCCAGCACCTCGATGCGCACCTCTTCCCCCTCCTTCACCACCCTGAGGTGCCTCTTTGCGCGGGCGGCGATCTGGGGCAGGTGGGTGACCACCAGGACCTGCCGGGCCTGGCCCAGCTGGGCGAGCCTTTCCGCCACCTTCCAGGCGGTTTCCCCGCCCACCCCGGTGTCCACCTCGTCGAAGACCACAGTGGGGGCCTCGGCCCCGGTGAGGAGGGCTAAAGCCAGGGCGATGCGGGAGAGCTCCCCGCCGCTGGCTGCGGAAAGGGGAGCGGGGGGAAGGTGGGGGTTGGCGGAGAAGCGGAAGAGGACCTCCTCCAGGCCCTGGGGTCCGGGTTCGGGAAGGGGCTTGAGCTCCACCTGGAAGCGGGCTTTCGGGAAACCCAGGGCGGAAAGCTCCGTCTCCATTTCCTTTTCCAGCTTCCTTGCCGCCTCGAGGCGGGCTTCGGAAAGGCGCTCCCCCGCTTTATAGAGGGCCTCCGAGGCCACCCTTAAAGCCCTTTCCAGCTTCAAAAGCCGCTCTTCCCCTCCCTCCAGGGCCTTCAGCTCCTCCTCTGCCCTTTCCCGGTAGCGCAGGACCTCCTCCAGGGTGGGGCCGTACTTGCGCTTAAGCCTTTCCAGAAGGGAAAGGCGCTCCTCCAGCTGGGCCAGGCGGCTGGGATCTCCTTCCAGGCTTTCCAGGTAGTCCTCCAGCTCCCGGGCCACGGCCCGGCCTCCCTCCAAAGTCGCCTCCAGGTCCTTAGCCAGGGCCTCGAGGGCCGGGTCAAAGCGGCTTCCCGCCCTTAGCTCCCGCAGGGCTGCCTGAAGAAGATCCAGGGCACCTCCTTCCGCCAGGAGGGCGTAGGCCTTTCCCGAGCGCTCCCTCAGGGCTTCCAGATGGCGAAGCTTTTGCGCCTCGGCCTCCAGCTCCTGGTCCTCGCCAGGCCTGGGGCTTGCCTCCAGGATCTCCTTGAGCTGGAAGCGCAAGAGGTCCTCCCGCTCGGTCTTGGCCCTCAGGGCTTCCTCCAGGGTGCGCTTTTCCGCAAGGAGGGCCTGATGCTTCCTGTAGGCCTCCCCGTACTCCTGGAGGAGGCCCGGGGGCAGCAGGGCATCCAGAAGCTCCCGTTGCCTTTTGGGGGAGAGGAGGGCGATGGCCGTGTGCTGGGCGTGGAGGGAAAGCCACCTTTCCGCCTCCTCTTGGAGTTCTTTGAGGCTCACCACCTCCCCATCGATCCGGGGGGTGGAGCGGCCCCCAACGCGGCGGGAGAGGATGTGCTCTTCGCCCTCACCTTGGAAGAAGGCGGTCACCAGGAGGCTGTCGCCAAAAGGCCCCAAAAGCCCCTCGGACCTGGCCCCCAGGAGGAGGGCTAAAGCGTCCACCAGGAGGCTTTTCCCCGCCCCGGTTTCCCCGGTGAGGACGTTGAGCCCAGGCCCGAGCTCCAGGGTAGCCTCGCGGATGACGGCGAGGTTACGCACCTCGAGGCGCTTGAGCATCTTCTTCCATTCTAAGGCTTCCCTAGGGCATGGGGTGGGCGAGGGCGAGCCGCCTAACCTCCTCCCGCAGGGCCTCCGAGGGCCCCTCCATGAGGGCCCGGTCGATGAGCTCCGCCACCAGGGGCATCTCCTCCGGGGTGAAGCCCCGGGTGGTGATGGCCGGGGTGCCGATGCGGATCCCAGAGGTGACCCTGGGGGGCTTGGGGTCAAAGGGGATGGCGTTCTTGTTCACGGTGATGCCCACGGCATCCAGCTTCTCCTCCGCCTCCTTGCCGGTCAGGCCCTTGGGGCGGAGGTCCAGGAGGAAGAGGTGGTTGTCGGTTCCCCCCGTGACCAGGCGGTAGCCCCTTTTGGCCAGCTCCTCGCCAAGGCGCTTGGCGTTTTCCACCACCAGCCGGCTATACTCCTTGAACTCGGGCTGCAGGGCCTCAAAGAAGGCCACCGCCTTGCCGGCGATCACGTGCTCCAAGGGCCCGCCCTGGATGCCCGGGAAGATGATCTTGTCGATCTTTTTGCCCAGGTCCGGGTCGTTGGAGAGGATGAGCCCACCCCTCGGGCCCCTTAGGGTCTTGTGGGTGGTGCTGGTGACCACGTGGGCGTGGGGGAGGGGGTTGGGGTGGAGCCCCGCCGCCACCAGGCCGGCGAAGTGGGCCATGTCCACCACCAGGTAGGCCCCCACCTCCTCGGCGATCTCCCGGAAGGCCTTGAAGTCCCAGAAGCGGGGGTAGGCGCTGGCGCCCGCCATGATCACTTTGGGCCGGTGCTCGAGGGCCAGGCGTCGCACCTCCTCCAGGTCGATGAGCTCGGTGTCGGGCCGGACCCCGTAGGAAACCACCTTGTAGAGCTTCCCGGAGAAGTTCACCTTGGAGCCGTGGGTGAGGTGGCCTCCCGCGGCCAGGTCCATGCCCATGAGGGTATCCCCCGGTTCCATGAGGGCCATGTACACCGCCATGTTGGCCTGGGAGCCGGAGTGGGGCTGGACGTTGGCCCAGGCGGCCCCGAAGAGCTCCTTGGCCCGCTCGATGGCCAGGCTTTCCACCTGGTCGATGATCTCGCATCCCCCGTAGTAGCGGGCACCCGGGTAGCCCTCCGCGTACTTGTTGGTGAGGACGCTTCCCACCGCCTCCCGCACCTGGGCGGAGACGAAGTTCTCGCTGGCGATGAGCTCCAGGCCTTCCCGCTGGCGCTTTTCCTCCAGGGCGATGAGCTGAAAAAGGGCCTCGTCCCGTAAGCTGGTCCTGACCATAGGCCGATTATAGGCCCTGCACCGGGGCGCTACCAGGTTACCTTTACCGGGAACCGGGGCCTTAGGAGGAGGCGGAAGTACCCCGGAAAGGGTCTTTCCTTTGGTAAGCTTGGGACATGAAAGGAAGTGTTTTCCCGATTTTGAAGTGGGGGCTTGCCCTGACCCTGGCTATCCTGCTTGTGGCCATTATTCTCATCAACTTTACCTCCAGCCGCGACCTGCCGGAGCTGGTCCGGGTGCAGGTGGAGCGGTATGCGGTGTGCAGCTACTGGTTCTTCGGCTGGCACCTGGCTTCCACCGGGGCTTTCGCCTTTATCTTCCTGCTGGTGGGGTTTCTCCTGGGCCTTGGGGCGGGGTTTTTCCTGAAGCGGGGGCTGGCCTCGAGGGGCTAAGGCTTGGCTAGGGTGGGGATTAGGAATAGGGCCTAGAGGATTTCCAAGGCCAGTTTTTCCCCTTCCACGGGCACCCCGGCCGGGTAGCGGCCGTTGAAGCAGGCCAGGCACACGGGCCCCCCGATGGCCCGCCTGACTCCTTCCTCCGAGAGGAAGGCCAGGGTATCCGCCCCGATGAAGGCCCGGATCTCCTCCACGCTCTTCTCGGCGGCGATGAGCTCCTTACGGGCGGCGGTGTCGATGCCGTAGTAGCAGGGGAAGCGGATGGGGGGGCTGGAAACCCGGAAGTGGACTTCCCGGGCCCCTGCTTCCTTCAGCATGGCCACGATGTGGCGGCTGGTGGTGCCCCGCACGATGGAGTCGTCGATGAGCACCACCCGCTTGCCCCGCACCGCCGAGGTGGGGGAGAGCTTCAAGCGGGTCTTCAGGTCCCTCAGCGCCTGGGTGGGCTGGATGAAGGTGCGGCCCGCATAGGGGTTCTTGTAGAGGCCGTACTCCAGGGGAAGGCTGCTAGCCTTGGCGTAGCCCACCGCCGCCCCGATGCCGGAGTCGGGCACCGGCACCACCATGTCCGCTTCGGCCGGGGCTTCCCGGAAGAGCTCCATGCCCATGCGCACCCGGGCCTCGTAGGCCTCGACCCCGTCCAGGAGGCTATCGGGCCTGGCGAAGTAGATCCACTCAAAGGCGCAGGGGGCGGGGTTTGGGGGAAGGGCCTGGAGGCTTTTAAGCTCGCCTTCCTCCACCCAGACCACCTCTCCCGGGCGCACATCCCGGAGGTAGCGGGCCCCCATGAGCTCGAGGGCCGGGGGCTCGGAGGCAAAGGCGTAGCCTTTAGGAAGCCTGCCGATGGCCAGGGGCCGCACCCCGTGGGGATCCCGGAGGGCCACCACGGTCCTGCGGTCCATGAGGAGGATGGAATACCCTCCTTCCAGGGCCTTCATGGCCTCGGCGGCCGCCTCGGGGAGGGAGAGGTGGCCCAAGCGGGCGAGGAGGAGGAGCATCACCTCGGTGTCCGAGGTGCTCTGGAAGGTGGCTCCTTCCCTTAGAAGCCGGTCGCGAAGGGGTTTGGCGTTGGTGAAGTTGCCGTTATGGGCGATGGCCAGAACCCCGTGGGCGGTGCGGGCGGTGAGGGGCTGGGCGTTGAAGCGCAGGTTGGAGCCCGTGGTGGAGTAGCGGGTGTGGGCCAGGCCCAGCCGGGCTTCCCCCAGGCGCAGGCGGGCCAGGCGCTCCTCCGTAAAAACCTGGTTCACCAGGCCGAGATCCTTCTCCACCAGGAACTCCTTCCCGTCCGATACGGCAATCCCCGCCGCCTCCTGCCCCCGGTGCTGGAGGGCGAGAAGGCCCAGATGGAGTAGCCCCGCCGCGTCCAGGGGTTCTTCGCTCCAAAGCCCCAAGACCCCGCACTCTTCCCTAGGCTTGTCCATCCAGCACCTCCCTCAGGGGCCGCTTCCAGGCGGCGAGGAGCTCCTGTACCTCCCACTCTAGCACCCCATCCGGGGTGAGGACCGTGAGGGTATTCCCCCCGGTTTCTCCCAGGACGCGGTAGGGAAGGCCCCTTTCCTCCAGCCGGAAGGTGACCTCCTTGAGGTCCTCCTTGGCCACGGTGAAGAGGATCCGGCTCGGTGCCTCGCCGAAGAGGGTGGCAAGCTGGCCTGACGGCTGCTCGAGGCCCCGGGTGCGCACCTCCACCGTGGCCCCCAGGCCGTAGGGGAAGGTCATCTCCGCCAGGGCCACCAAAAGCCCTCCCTCCGCCAGGTCGTGGGCGGTGCGGGTGAGACCCAAGCCGATGAGCTCCCGGATGGCCTCCTGTACCCCCTTCTCCCGCTCCAGATCCAGCTTGGGTGGATGGCCCGCCTCGAGGCCCGTAAGGAGGTGGAGGACCTCGCTTCCCCCAAGCTCCCCCTTCTCCTCCCCTAGAAGGAGGATCACCTCTCCCGGGCGGCGGAAGCCCATCTCCGCCCGCCTCCTGATGTCCAAGACCCCCACCACCCCCACCATGGCCGTGGGGGGGATGCGCCGGCCCCCGCTTTCGTTGTAAAGGGATACATTTCCGGAAACCACCGGCACTCCCAGGGCCTCGCTGGCCTCCCTGAGACCGGCGATGGTTTCCTGGAGTTCAAAGTAGCCTTCCGGGGTTTCCGGGCTTCCCAGGTTGAGGCCGTCGGTGTAGGCCAGAGGTTTTGCCCCCACCACGCTTACGTTGCGGCAGGCCTCCGCCAAGGCGTGCATGGCTCCAAGCCGGGGATGGAGGCGGCTATACCTGGGGTTTTGGTCCACCTTGGCCGCAATGCCCAAGTGGGTTCCCTTCACCCAGAGCACCGCCGCATCCCCCTTGCCCGGCACCAGGGCGGTCCGGGTTCCCACCTGGTGGTCGTAGCGTTCGTAGACGGGTTCCCGGCTTGCCAGGTTGGGGGAGGCGAGGAGCCGGAGAAGAACCTCCTGGGGGTTGGCGGCAAGCGGGGGAAGGGGCATCTCCCGGAGCCTTCGGATCTCGGGATCCTCCCTTCCGATGCGCACGTAGGTGGGGGCTTCCGCCAGGGCCTCCGTGGGGACCTCGGCCACCACCTCGCCCCGGAAGAGGACGCGGAAGACCCGTTCGGGGATGGTTCTGGCCACGGGCACGCAGTCCAGGCCCCACCGCTGGAAGACCTTTTCCAGCTCCTTCTCCTTGCCCTCCTTGGGCACCAGGACCATGCGCTCCTGGCTTTCGGAGAGGAGAAGCTCTATGGGCCCCATGTTCCTTTCCCGGGTGGGGACGCGGTCTAGGTCCAGCTCCACCCCGAGGCCCGACTTGAAGGCCAGCTCCGAGAGGCTACTGGTGAGCCCTGCCGCCCCCATGTCCTGGACGCCTTCCACCAGGTCCTTTTCGATGGCCTCGAGGGTGGCCTCCATGAGGAGCTTCCCCAAAAAGGGGTCCCCTACCTGGACTGCCGGCCGGTCCTCCTCCTTGTCCTCGGAAAGCTCCCGGCTGGCGAAGGCGGCACCCCCAATCCCATCCCTTCCCGTCTTGGCCCCGGCGTAGTAGATGGGCCGGCCTAAGGAAGCCTGGCTACGCCTTAAGTGCTCCTCCCTAAGAAGCCCCAGGCACATGGCGTTCACCAGGGGGTTTTCCCGGTAGCCCTCGTGGAAGTAGAGGTCCCCGCCCACCGTGGGGACCCCGATGGCGTTGCCGTAGTGGGCGATGCCGGAGACCACTCCCTTGAGGAGGTAGCGGCTTCGGGCATCCTCCAGGGGGCCAAAGCGCAAGGAATCCAGCAGGGCGATGGGCCGGG
>NZ_ATNI01000052.1:0-74226 GCF_000511705.1 Thermus sp. NMX2.A1 | reverse complement strand
GCGTATCTTGAGGGCTATCTTGGAAACCGGGGGATTATAGCTCCCCCACACCCCCACTTTTCTCTAAAGGACCTCCACACCCAGCTTCAATCCCTCCGCCCCGGGCTCAGGAAGGCCACCCTTTTCGCCCTCCTGGTGCGGCTCAGGCGGGAGGGAAAGGTGGCCTTTCGCCAGGGACGCTTCGTAGCAGGGAAAGCTGAGGATTCAAACGTTTAGCCCGTTGGAAGGCTGGATTCCAAAGGTACCTCCAGGAACCGGATCCTCCGGGGCAAACCGCGCTTCCCCTGCTCAGCGTCAGAGGCTCAGGGTGGTGCGGGTGCCATCCGCGGCTGCGTGGGGGATGCTATCCTGGGCCTTAATGCGGCCGGGACTCGAGGCCAAGCGGCTGGTCCTCAAGGTGGGAAGCGCCGTGTTGGCGGGGCCCCAAGGGTTAGAGCAGGGGGTGATGCAGGAGATTGCCCGCCAGGTTCTGGCCCTGCGCCAGGAGGGGCGGGAGGTGGTTCTGGTTTCCTCGGGGGCGGTGGCGGCGGGGATGGCGGCCTTGGGCCTGCCCCGCCCCCAGGACATGCCCACCAAGCAGGCCCTGGCCGCCATCGGCCAGCCTCTTCTCATGGCCTATTGGCGGGAAGCCTTCACCCCTACCCCGGTGGCCCAGGTGCTCCTCACCGCCGAGGATCTGGCGAGCCGCGGGCGCTACCTGAACGCCAAGGCCACCCTGCAGGCCCTTTTGCGCCTGAAGGCGGTTCCCATCATCAACGAGAACGATACGGTGGCCTTCCAGGAGATCCGCTTCGGGGACAACGACCAGCTTTCCGCCCGGGTGGCGGCCCTGGTGGAGGCGGGGCTTTTGCTCCTCCTTTCCGACGTGGACGCCCTTTATGAGGATGACCCCAAGAAGAACCCCAGCGCCCGCCCCATCCCGGAAGTGGAGCGGGTGGAGGCCGTGCTGGCCCATGCTGGGGAGGGAAATCCCCTGGGAAGTGGGGGGATGCGCTCCAAGCTCCTTGCCGCCCGCATCGCCGGAAGGGTGGGGATACCCACCCTCCTTCTCCCGGGAAGAAGGCCCGGGGTGATCCTCGAGGCTCTGGCGGGAGCTCCCTTGGGTACGTACTTCCACGCCCGAAGGCGGTACCGGGGGCAAAGGGCCTGGCTCTATGGTCTTCTGAAGCCCAAGGGGGAACTGGTGCTGGACGCCGGGGCGGTGAGGGCTTTAAGGGAGAGGGGGGCAAGCCTCCTGCCTGCCGGCATCAAGGCGGTGCGGGGGCGGTTCGGCCGGGGAGAGGCGGTGCGCCTCCTCACCGAGGCAGGGGAAGAGGTGGGGGTGGGCCTGGCCAACTACGCCGCCGAGGAGATTGAGCGCATCAAGGGGCACAAAAGCGCCGAGATCGAGGCTTTACTGGGCTATCGCTACACGGAGGAGGTGGTCCACCGGGACCACCTGGCATTGAAGGAGGAGGCATGGGGGAGTTAGCTGCTTCCCAAAGGGAACATCTTGAGAAAACGCTGAGGGAACTGGCGGAGGGGGCTCGGGCCCGGCTTCCCGAGATCGCCAAGGGGAACCGGGACGGGGCTCTTCTGGCCATGGCCCGCCTTTTGGAGGAGGCCTGGCCGGAGGTGCTAAAGGCCAACCAAGAGGACCTCAAGGAGGCGGAGGAGGCGGGGCTATCCCGGGCCAAGCTGGACCGCCTGGCCCTCAAGGACAAGGACCTTAGGAGCCTCACCGAGGGTCTTCGTCAGATTGCCGCTCTCCCGGATCCCTTGGGGAGGATCGAGGGGCTTAGCAAGCGGCCAAACGGCCTTAGGGTGGGAAGGATGCGGATCCCCTTGGGCCTCATCGGCTTCATCTACGAGGCCCGGCCCGGGGCCACGGTGGAGGCGGTTTCCGTGGCCTTGAAGGCGGGAAACGCCATGCTCCTCAGGGGGGGAAAGGAGGCTTTCCGCTCCAACCAGGCCCTGGTTTCCCTGTGGCATCGGGCCTTGAGGGAGGCCGGGCTTCCTGTGGAGGCGGTGAGCCTGGTGCCCACCACCGACCGGGAGGCCATCTTGGCCATGTGCCGCCTGGAGCTATTGGACCTCCTCATCCCCCGGGGTGGGGAGGAGCTCATCCGTCTGGTGCAACGGGAGGCCCGGGTGCCGGTCCTGGCCCACGCCAAGGGGGTGAATCACCTCTACGTGGACGAGAGGGCGGACCTGGATATGGCTCTCCGCCTGGCCATTAACGGCAAGACCCAGCGGCCTGCCGTGTGCAATGCCCTCGAGGCCGTCCTGGTGCACGAGAGGGTGGCCGAGGTCTTCCTCCCCATGCTGGAAAAGGCCATGCGGGAAAGGGGTGTGGAGCTCAGGGCCTGCCCCAAAGCCCTTCCCCTCCTGAAGGAAGCGGTGCCCGCCCAGGAGGAGGAGTGGGACCGGGAGTATCTGGACTTGATCCTGAGGGTGAAGGTGGTTTCCAGCCTGGAAGAAGCCCTGGAACACATCGCCCGCTACGGCTCCCGCCACACCGAGGCCATCTGCACGGAGGATCCCAAGGCCGCCTGGCGGTTTCTGGAGGAGGTGGACGCCAGCCTGGTCCTGTGGAATGCCTCCACCCGCTTCAACGATGGCTTCCAGCTGGGCCTGGGGGCGGAGATCGGCATCAGCACCTCCAAGCTCCACGCCTACGGCCCCATGGGGCCCATGGAGCTCACCACCACCAAATGGGTGGCCCTGGGAGAGGGGCAGGAGCGGGAATAGGTGCCCTCTAGGGGAGGTAGGGGAGGATGCCCGCCGGGGGGAGCGGGTAGGGAAGGGAAGCCCGTGCTGCAGAAGGTGTTACGCCTCTACACCCAGGCCCATGTGCCCTTCTTCGCCGCTGCCTTGGCCTACTACGCCCTTCTTTCCCTCATGCCCCTTCTCTTTCTCCTGGTGGGGGTCTTTGGCCTTTTCCTCTCGGGAAGCGAGGCCCTGAGGGAGGGTTTTTTGGGGGGAGTGAAGGCCTTGGCCGAGGGTCTTTTCCCAGCCCGGCCTGAGCTGGCCCAGGACCTACTCCGCTTCCTCACCCGGGGGGCTTTCCCCCTCACCCTGGTGAGCGCCCTCTTCCTCCTTTGGTCGGGAAGCAATTTCTTCGCCGCCCTGAGCTACGCCCTGGGGCTCATCTTTGGCCGCCCCCTGGGTTTTCGCCACCGCCTTTTGGGCCTCCTCATGCCGGTGGTCTTGGGCCTTGCCCTCATCCTCCTGGCCCTTTTGGGCCTGGCCCTGGGGTTTCTCCTCCGCTTCCTCCCCCCGGAGTGGCGGGGGGCCTTGGGGCCCCTGGAGGCTTTTTTACCCCTCTTCCTGGCCTTTTTGCTCTTTCTCCTCACCTACGCCTTTTTCCGCGGCCTCAAAGGGTTTCGCCACCTGGTGCCCTTGAGCGTGGGGGCAGGGGTGGCGGCCCTTCTCTTCGAGGGGGTGCGGCTTGGGCTTCCCAAGCTCCTTCCCCGCTCCCAGTACGAGCTCCTCTACGGACCCCTGGCGGGGTTTGTCCTGGCGCTACTCGGCCTATATCTCGTGCTTTGGGTCTTCCTCCTGGGGGCGGTGGTGGCGAGGGCGATGGAGGACTAGGGCGCCCCACGCTTTTTTGCCGGGTTGCAGTATCATGTTCCCATGAGTCCGGCCAGGCTAATCCCCTAAGGCGGGAAGGGGCCTGGCCGTCCCTTCCCCTTGGGGGAAGGGTTTTTTTGAGGGAGGAGCGCATGGAGAAGTACAACCCGCACGCCATAGAGCCCAAGTGGCAACGCTTCTGGAAGGAAAAGGGCTTCATGAAGGCCAAGGAGGTCCCGGGAAGGAAGGGGAAGCAGTACGTACTGGTCATGTTCCCCTACCCCTCCGGGGACCTGCACATGGGCCACCTGAAGAACTACACCATGGGGGACGTCCTGGCCCGCTTCCGCAAGGTGCAGGGGTATGAGGTCCTCCATCCCATGGGCTGGGATGCCTTCGGCCTACCCGCGGAAAACGCCGCTTTGAAGTTCGGCCTCCACCCCCGGGACTGGACCTACGACAACATCCGCCAGGCCAAGGAGAGCCTCGAGCTCATGGGCATCCTCTACGACTGGGACCGGGAGGTGACCACCTGCGAGCCCGACTACTACCGCTTCAACCAGTGGATCTTCCTGAAGATGTGGGAAAAGGGCCTGGCCTACCGGGCCAAGGGCCTGGTGAACTGGTGCCCCAAGTGCCAGACGGTCTTGGCCAACGAGCAGGTGGTGGAGGGCCGCTGCTGGCGGCACGAGGACACCCCGGTGGAGAAGCGGGAGCTGGAGCAGTGGTACCTGCGCATCACCGCCTATGCGGAAAGGCTTCTTGAGGACCTCGAGGGCCTGGACTGGCCGGAAAAGGTGAAGGCCATGCAGCGGGCCTGGATCGGCCGGTCGGAGGGAGCGGAGATCGAGTTCCCCGTGGAGGGCCTCAAAGAGGCCATCACCGTCTTCACCACCCGGCCCGACACCCTTTTTGGAGCCACCTTCATGGTCCTGGCCCCGGAGCATCCCCTCACCTTAAGGCTTGCCTCTCCCGAAAGGCGGGCCGAGGTGGAGGCCTATGTGGAGGCTGCCAAGCGGAAGACGGAGATCGAGCGCCAGGCGGAAGGCCGGGAGAAAACGGGGGTTTTTCTCGGGGCCTACGCCACAAACCCCGCCACCGGGGAGAAAATCCCCATCTGGACTGCGGATTACGTGCTTTACGGCTACGGCACCGGGGCCATCATGGGGGTGCCCGGGCACGACCAGAGGGACTTTGAGTTCGCCCAGAAGTTCGGCCTCCCCATAAGGAAGGTGATCGAGCGCCCGGGTGAGCCCTTGCCCGAGCCCCTGGAGGCCGCCTACGAGGAGCCCGGCATCATGGTGAACTCGGGGCCCTTTGACGGCACCCCCAGCGAGGAGGGCAAGAAGAAGGTGGTGGCCTGGCTGGAGGAGAGGGGCCTGGGAAGGGCTAGGGTTACCTACCGCCTCCGGGACTGGCTCATCAGCCGCCAGCGCTACTGGGGCACCCCCATTCCCATGGTCCACTGCGAAGCCTGCGGGGTGGTGCCGGTTCCCGAGGAGGAGCTTCCCGTCCTCCTCCCCGACCTCAAGGACATCGAGGACATCCGGCCCAAGGGGAAAAGCCCCCTGGAGGCCCACCCCGAGTTCTACGAGACCACCTGCCCCAAATGCGGTGGCCCTGCCAAGCGGGACACCGACACCATGGACACCTTCGTGGACTCCAGCTGGTACTACCTGCGTTACACCGACCCCAGGAACGAAACGCTTCCCTTTGACCCCGCGAAGGCGGACTTCTGGATGCCGGTGGACCAGTACATCGGCGGGGTGGAGCACGCCGTGCTTCACCTCCTCTACAGCCGCTTCTTCACCAAGTTCCTCCACGACCTGGGGATGGTGAAGGTGGAGGAGCCCTTCCAGGGGCTTTTCACCCAGGGCATGGTCCTGGCCTGGACGGACTTCGGCCCCGTGGAGGTGGAGGGGGATAGGGTGCGCCTGCCCGAGCCCACCCGCATCCGCCTGGAGATCCCGGAGAGGGAGCTTTCCCTGGAGGAGGTGCGGAAGATGGGGGCGGAGCTCAGGCCCCACGAGGACGGCACCCTTCACTTCTGGAAGCCCGCGGTGATGAGCAAGTCCAAGGGCAACGGGGTCATGGTGGGGCCCTTTGTGAAGGAGGAAGGGGCGGATATCGCCCGCATCACCATCCTCTTCGCCGCACCCCCCGAAAACGAGATGGTCTGGACCGAGGAGGGGGTGCAGGGGGCCTGGCGCTTCCTGAACCGCATATGGCGCCGGGTGGCGGAGGACCGGGAGGCCCTTTTGGCCACCTCGGGCCAGTTTGCCGCCGAGAGCCTGGAGGGTCCGGACCGGGAGCTTTACCAGAAGCTCCACGCCACCCTCAAGAAGGTCACGGAGGACCTCGAGGCCCTGCGCTTCAACACCGCCATCGCCGCCTTGATGGAGCTCTTGAACGCCCTCTACGAGTACCGCAAGGTGCGGCCCGTGACCCCCGTCTACCGCACCGCCATCCGCTACTACCTGCAGATGCTCTTCCCCTTTGCCCCCCACATCGCTGAGGAACTTTGGCACTGGTTCTGGCCGGATAGCCTCTTTGAAGCCGGCTGGCCCGAATTGGACGAAAAGGCCCTGGAAAAGGATGTGGTGGAGGTGGCGGTGCAGGTGAACGGGAGGGTGCGGGGAACCATCCGGATTCCCAAGGACGCCCCCCTGGAGGTGGCCAGGGCCGAGGCCCTCAGGGTGAGAAACGTCCAGGCCCACGTGGAGGGCAGGGCCATCGTGAAGGAAATCTACGTCCCCGGCAAGATCCTCAACCTGGTAGTGCGGGGATAGGGAAAAGAAGCCGGGTGGGCACCACCCTGGCCACCTCCTCCCCCACGGGGGTGAGGAAAAGCCCCTCGTCCCCTGCCCAGGCCAGAAGCCGTCCGTAGCCCAGGAGGAACCCTTCCCCGTCCAGGAGCCCGTAAAGCCGGTGGGGCTCAGGGGGCTCCATAGGGTATGTGGGCATGTGACCGAGGGGAAGGGGACGGGGCCTGGCTTCCTGGAAGTGGGCAAAAAGCCTTTCCAGGCGGCTTTTCCGCCTCTCGGCCGGGGTTTTCCTGCGGACCCCCTGAAGGGGCGGGGCCAGGCGCGCCCTTAGGTCCTTGCGCCAGGAAAGGGCCTGGTAAAGTTCCTCCCACTCCAGGACCAGCACCTCGGCGGGCACCAGGGCCTCGATCTGTAAGAGCCGAAACCCAGGGTCCAGGTAGCCATCCGTGTCGGCCACGGTGGGGCTTCCTTTGGGGATGAGGCGGGCTAAGCGCAGGGCCCCCACCACCGCCTGCGCCTCCATCCCTCTGGGGGACAGGGCCCCCAGAAGGTAGCGGCGTAGGGGGGTGAGGGTTCCTTCCCGGTAGTGGAAGAGGGTGAAGGCCCCGGGCAGGGCTCCCTGCCCCGGGTCCAGGTCCAGGAGGTAGGCTTCCTTGGCCTTTTCCAGAAGCCTTAAGGCCAGGGTGGACTTGCCGGTATCCGTGGGGCCAGCCAGGAGGAGCATCCCCCTTGAAACTACCCCATGCCCCGGGATCCCGGGGGTCTGTAGGATAACGTATTTTTGCCATGTCGCAAGAAAGTGTTATACTATGCCCACCATGGGGCTCTGGTTTGAGGAAAGCCAGGAGGAGCGGGCAGTCTTGGGGCCCTTCCGCGAGTTTCTGAAGGCGGAGGTGGCCCCGGGGGCGGCGGAGAGGGACCGCACGGGGGCCTTTCCCTTTGAGCTGGTGAGGAAGCTCGCCCAGTTCGGCGTCTTCGGGGCCACGGTGCCCGAGGCCTATGGCGGGGCGGGGCTTAAAAGCCGGCTTTTCGCCCGTATGGTGGAGGAGATCGCCTATTACGACGGGGCCTTGGCCCTCACCGTGGCCAGCCACAACTCCTTGGCCACGGGGCATATCCTCCTTGCGGGGGACGAAAGGCAGAAGGAAACCTTCCTGCCCAAGCTGGCCTCGGGGGAGGCCCTGGGGGCCTGGGGGCTTACGGAGCCGGGGTCGGGTTCGGATGCCGCTGCCCTTAAAACCCGGGCCGAGCCGGTGTCCGGGGGATATGTGCTCAATGGCACCAAGCAGTTCATCACCCAGGGGAGCGTGGCCGGGGTCTACGTGATCGTGGCCCGCACCGACCCGGCTCCAAGCCCGGAGAGGAAGCACCTGGGCATCTCCGCCTTCGCCTTTTTCCGCCCGGAAAGGGGTCTTCGCATCGGCCGAAAGGAGGAGAAGCTGGGCCTGAACGCCTCCGACACCGCCCAGCTGGTCCTTGAGGACCTCTTCGTGCCCGAGGACAGCCTTTTGGGGGAGAGGGGCAAGGGGTTTTACGATGTGCTCAAGGTGCTGGATGGGGGCAGGATCGGCATCGCCGCCATGGCGGTGGGCCTGGGAAGGGCGGCCTTGAACTACGCCCTCCGCTACGCCAAGCAAAGGGAGGCCTTCGGCAGGCCCATTGCCGAATACCAAGGGGTTTCCTTCAAGCTGGCGGAGGCGGCCACGGAGCTGGAGGCGGCAAGGCTTCTTTACCTGAAGGCGGCGGAGCTTAAGGATGCGGGAAGGCCCTATACCCTCGAGGCCGCCCAGGCCAAGCTCTTCGCCAGCGAGGTGGCGGTGAAGGCCTGTGACGAGGCCATCCAGGTCCTGGGGGGGTACGGGTACATCAAGGACTACCCCGTGGAGCGCTACTGGCGCGACGCCCGCCTGACCCGCATCGGGGAGGGCACCAGCGAGATCCTGAAGCTCATTATTGCCCGGCGCCTTCTAGAGTCGGTGTGAAGGTGAGGGCCTTGGGGGCCTTTAAGGCCAGCTGGCCGCAGGCTGCCCCCACGTCCTGCCCTCGGCTGAAGCGGATGGAGGTGGGAATCCCAAGGCGCTTTAGCTCCTCCGCGAAGGCCAGGATGCCCGCCTTAGGGGTGCCTTCCACGGGAGCGCCTTCCCAGGGGTTAAAGGGAATCAGGTTCACGTGGGCGCTTATGCCCTTAAGGAGCTTGGCGAGAAGCCGGGCCTGCCAGGGGTGGTCGTTTAAACCCTTCAGGAGGGTGTACTCAAAGGTGACCCGCCTTTTGGTCCTGGCGTAGTAGTGGCGCACCGCCTCGAGGATCTCCCCCACGGAGTAGCGGTGAGCGGTGGGGATGATCTTCCTGCGGGTCTCGTCGTCGGGGGCATGGAGGGAAAGGGCGAGGCGCACCCCTAAGTCCTCCTCCGCCAGGCGGTGGATGCCCTTGGGGATGCCCACGGTGGAGAGGGTGATGCGCCTTGGGCTCATGGCCAGGCCCTTGGGATGGAGCATGGTGCGGATGGCCTTAAGCACGTTGCCCAGGTTCAGGAGGGGCTCCCCCATGCCCATGAGGACCACGTTGCGGATATCCCTGGGGGAGATGCCCTGGTGGTGGGCGATGGCCAGGAGCTGGGAGAGGATCTCCGCCGCGGTGAGGTTGCGGCCAAAGCCCAAGGCCCCGGTGGCGCAGAAGGTGCACCCTGCGGGGCAGCCCACCATGCTGGAAAGGCAGACGGTCTTGCGGTTCTCGTAGGGCATGTAGACGGCTTCCGTCTTCTTTCCGTCCAGCAGGGTGAAGAGGTACTTGACGCTTCCGTCCCGGCTCGGGTAGGCCTCCACCAGGGCGAACTCGGAGATGCGCCACTCCCCGGCCAGGGCTTCCCGGAGGCCCTTGGGCAGGTCGGTCATCTCGGAGAAGTCCATGGCCCCCCGGGCGTAGAGCCAGTGGGCGATCTGGGCCTTGCGGTAGCCCTCGCCGGGAAGCTCTTCGGGGAGGAGTTCCAGGATGGGTTTCATGCCACGCCCTCGTAGATTTCCTCAAGCTTCAAGGTCCCCTCCGGGCAGGGGAGGATAAGGAGTTCCTCCAGCCTTTCCTCCCGAAAGCCCGAAGGGGTTTTGCGGTAAAGGACGCCTCCCGGCCTGGCTCCCTCCAGGAGGAGATAGGCCTGGAGACTGGGGAGCCTAAGGTAATGCGAAAGCTTTTCAAGATAGCTTCGCTGACCCCGCTGGTCCTGGGCCTCGGTACCGGGGGAGAGAACCTCCACCACCAGGCAAGGGGCGGTTTCGTAGAGGGGATGGGCCTTGGGGCCGCAGACCACCATGACATCTGGGTAGTAGAAGGTATCCTCGGAAACCTTGAGCCGGGCGGTTTCGCTGTAGACCCGGCATCCTTGGGCCCGGGCCAAGGGTTTTAAGAGGGCCACCAGGTTGGTGACGATGAGGTTGTGGTCCAGGCTGGCCCCGGCCATGGCATAGGGGATGCCCCCTACCAGCTCGTGGCGCACGGGGCTAGCCTCTTCCAGGGCCAGGTATTCCTCTTCCGTTAGCGGGCGCAAGGACCGCTCGGTCATCGTCCTATTGTAAGGCTTTCGCCGGGTTTTTTCAGCGTAGCCGCCCGTAACCCAGACCTAGCCCCAGGAGGAGAAGAAGAAGCCCCAAGGGCCTGGGCCGGGCCAGGAGCCCCAGGAAGCCCCCGAAGAGGAGAAGGCCCAGGCCCACCCGCCTGCGCCCGTGCCGGTAGGCCCGGCCTGAGAGGAAGCCCAGAAGGAGGGGCAAGGCCCAGAGGACCAGGAGGAGGAGGCCCAGGAGAAAGGAAAAGGAGGCCATGGCTGGGAGCCCTAGAGGCGGTGGTCCTCCGGGGAGAAGCCCTCCACCCAGAAGCTGCCGTCCGGCCGGTGCTCCTTTTTCCAGACGGGGAGGATCTGCTTTACCCGGTCGATGGCGTACTGGCAGGCGGCGAAGGCCTCGGGGCGGTGCCGGGCCGAAACCACGATGGCGATGGAGGCCTCCCCGGGATTCACCCGGCCCAGGCGGTGCCAGAGGGCCACCCGGCCCAGAGGCCAGCGGGAGCGCATCTCCCCGATGATCTCCGCCATGACCTTTTCCGCCATGCCGGGATAGGCCTCGTACTCCAAGAAGGCCACCTCCTCCCCCCGGTTGGGGCTTCGGGTGGTTCCCAGGAAGCTCACCACCGCCCCGTACTCGGGGGCGGTGGCCCAGTCCACCAGGGCCTTCAGGTCCAAAGGTTCATGGGTGAGGCCGTAGGAGTCCTGCCCTCCCGAGACCGGGGGCAGAAAGGCCACCTCGTCCCCCTCCTTTAGGGGGGTTTCCCCCTGGGCCAGGGCCTGGTTTACCGCTGCCATGCCGCCCTCCAGCCTTAGGCCGGGAAAACGCTTCTCCAGGGCTTCTTTAGCGTGCAGTACCCGGGCTCCTTCGGGAAGCTCCAGGAAGAGGCGGTCCGTGCCCGCCTGTTCCCGGTAAAGGGCGAAGAGCCGCACTTCAACCCGCATGCTGCCCAGTATAGACCCGGCTGAGGCTCGAGGCCACGGAGAGGGCCTCGAGGTAGCGCATGCGCATGGGCCCCAGGAGCACCAGCTCCCCCAGCCACTCCCCCCGGGCGAAGCCCGCCTGCACCTGGGAAAGGCCCTCCACCTCCCCCACCCGCACGTCCACCCGGCCGGGAGGGGTCAGGACTGCCTCGTCCCCTCCGGCCTCGTAAAGGGCCACCAGGCGCTCCAGAAAGCCGGGATCCTTGGCCTCCGGTTCCTTCAAGGCCTCGGCCAATCCCTCGCGGTAGACGAGGGAAAGGCCTGCGGAAAGGGCCCGGGAGAGATGGGCGAAAAGCTCCTCCAGGCCCCTGGGAGCCGGGGGCAGGACGGCAAAGGGTCCAGAGAGGGCTTCCTCCGCCTTCCTTAGGCGCTCTGTGGGAAGGCTGAGGGGAAGGCGGGCCTCCTTCACCCTTCCCCCTTCCAGGACGAAAACCGCTAGGGTTCCTTCCGGCAGGGGGGAGAGGTGGACCTGGAGCACCTTGGGGGAGTTCCTGGGCCTCAAGCGCAAAAGGGCAGGGTACCCGGAAAGCCCCACCGCCATCTTCACCAAGAAGGCCTCGGGTTCCCTGGCCCCCTCCAGTGCCCGCTGGAGCCGCTCCTGGGTGGCCTCGGGAAGGGGTTTTGGGGGGAGGAGGGAAAGGGAGTACTGGCGGAAGGCCTGCCGGGTGGGGACCCTTCCGGCGGAGGCGTGGGGTTTGGAGAGGTAGCCCATCTCCTCGAGGGCGATGAGCTCGTACCGGGCCAGGGCAGGGGAAAGCCCCAGGCCCTCGGCCAGCCTCGCCGAGGGCACAGGGGCTTTGGTCCTGATGTACTCCTCCACCAGGAGGTGAAGGATGGCCCGCTGCCTGGCCGTCACATCCTTATTGTACCGGGGTCACGGCGGCCTGGTCCTCCTCCCCGGTGCGGATCCGGTAGACCTTCTCCACCGGCAAAACGAAGATCTTTCCGTCCCCCACCTCCCCGGTGCGGGCGGCTTTGAGGATGGCCTCCACCGTGGGCCGAACGAAGGGCTCGGACACCCCGATCTCCAGGCGTACCTTTTCGTGCAGGGCCATCTTCACCGTGGTGCCCCGGTAGGTTTCCACCCTTTCCGTCTCCCCTCCGTGCCCCTGGACCCTGCTGATGGACAGCCCCCGCACCTCCGCCCTGAAGAGGGCCTCCAGCACGTCCTGGAGCTTCTCCGGCCGGATGATGGCCACGATGAGCTTCATGCCTTACCTCCAGCGGGCTTGAGGGCAGGGGGGGTGGCCTCGGAGAGCACCAGGATGGCTCCTTCGCCTTCCACGTAGGCTTCCTCCCCGTGCTGGGTCACGTCCAGGCCCAGCCCTTCCTCCTTGGGGCTGGCCCGCAAGGGGGTGAGAAGGCCCACAAGCTTCAGGAGGAGGAAGGTGCCGAGGGCGGAGTAGGCCACCGCCACCCCCACCGCCAGGGCCTGGATGGCGAGCTGCATGGGGTTGCCGAAGAGGAAGCCGTCCGCCACCCCGTTCCAGGCCTTCTCCGCCAGAAGGCCGGTGAGGAGGGCGCCGGTGATGCCCGCAATCCCGTGGGCGCCGAACACGTCCAGGGAGTCGTCCAGCCGGGTCCTGGGCCGCCAGAGCAGGAAGAAATAGCTGGGGAAGGCGCTCACCGCCCCCAGCACCAGGGCGGACAGGGGGGATACGAACCCCGCTGCCGGGGTGATGGCCACCAGGCCCACCACGATGGCGGTGGCCAGGCCCACCGCCGTGACCTTGCCGGTGCGCAGGAGGTCCAGAAGAGCCCAGGCGGTGAGGGTGGCCGCAGGGGCGAGGAGGGTGTTCACAAAGGCCAGGCTGGCCAGGGCTCCGGAGCTCAGGGCGCTTCCCCCGTTGAACCCGAACCAGCCGAACCAGAGAAGGGCCGCCCCCAGAAGCGCAAAAGGCACGTTATGGGGAAGGATGGCCTGGCGGCCGTAGTCCTTCCGGGCCCCCAGGACCAGGGCCCCCACCAGGGCGGCGATGCCGGCGTTGATGTGCACCACCGTGCCCCCGGCGAAGTCCAAGGCCCCTAAGGTGCCCAAAAATCCTCCACCCCAGACCCAGTGGGCCAGGGGGGCGTAGACCAATAGCCCCCAGAGGCTCAGGAAGAGAAGGAGGGCGGGAAAGCGCATCCTTTCCACCATGCCCCCCGTGAGGAGGGCGGCGGTGATGATGGCAAAGGTGCCCTGGAAGGCCATGAAGAGGAGATGGGGGATCTCCCCCTTGGCCTCGAGGCCCACTCCCTTCAGAAGGGCGTGGCCCAGGCCTCCCAGCCAGGGACTGCCCTCGGCAAACGCCAGGCTGTAGCCGAGAAGGGCCCAGCCCACCCCCACGAAGCCCAAGGCGGCGAAGCTCATCATCATGGTGTTCAAGGCGTTCTTGCTCCGCACCAGGCCGCCGTAGAAGAAGGCCAAAGCCGGGGTCATGAGGAGCACCAGGGCCGTGGAAACCAGCATCCAGGCCGTGGCTGCCCCGTCCACCCCTTCTGCCAAGGCCAGTCCTGAAAGCCCGCTTGCCGCTATAAATAGGGTCTTCCGCATGGTCCGTCACCCCCTTAGGGCTGAGGGTAGCACCGGGTGTGCATAATGTCAAGCAGTAGCTTGACACTTGACAAAGAGTAGCGAGACATATAGCTAATCAGGACTGACTACGGTGCAAAGTGTCAGTGCAAAAGTGTGCAGATGTGCGCCTAACCCTGAACAACATTCTCAAGATACCACCCCGTCGGCCCCGGGCCTCTCCCCTTAAACTGAGGCCCGTGACGTGGGAAGAACTCTTGGAGCGGCTTTCTTTGGGACAGGACGAGCGCACCCTCTTCCTGCCCCCGGACCTTTCCCCGGAGGAGCTGGCCCGCTACGCTGCAGGTCTAGCCAACCACCGGGGCGGGATTCTCTTCCTGGGGGTGGATGGGGAGGGACGGGTGGTGGGAGCCTCGGAGATCCACCCCTTGCAGATCACCCATGCCCTTTTCCAGCTCACCCAGGGGCTTCTCCTGCCCTATGTGGAGGTGATCGAGGGGCCTATGGGCCGGGTTTTGGCCCTTCATGTACCGCAGAGCCCGGCGGCCATCGCCGTGGGGGCAGGGAGGGTGCCCTTTTGGGACGGTAAGAGGCTCACGGAGCTGAGGATGGGCCAGGCCCTGCCGGAGCCCGACTTCACCGCCCAGGTGCTGCCGGCGGCCAGCCTTTCCGACCTGGACCCGGTGGAGGTTCTGCGCCTTAGGCGCATCCTGGAGGAGCGGGGAAGCAACCTGGCGGCCTTGCCGGACCTGGAACTCCTCTTCGCCCTGGGGCTTTTGGAGCGGGTGGAGGGACAGGACAAGCCCACGGTGGCGGGCCTCCTTCTGGCAGGAACCCCCTTGGCCCTGAAGCGGCTTCTTCCCCAGGCGGAGGTGAGCTACTACTTCCACGGTCAGCCGGATGGCTACCTTGAGGGCCCGGAGGGCTACGCCTTCAGGGAGGACATCCTGCGCTCCATCCCCGCTCTTTTGGAGCGGCTTAGGGACCTAATCCAGGCCAGGAACCGGGTGCGCTACCTCACGGTGGGCCTGTTCCGCCTCGAGGTCTGGGACTTTGACCAGGAAGTCTACCGGGAGGCCCTCTTAAATGCCTTGGTCCACCGGGACTGGCAAAGCCCGGATGCCATCCAGGTGCACCACTACCCGGATCGCCTGGAGGTTTCCAACCCGGGAAGCTTCCCTCCCGGTATCACCCCGGAGAACATCCTCCGCCATCCCCCCAAAAGGCGGAATCCCCGTCTGGCCGAGGCCCTCTACCGGCTTGGCTACGTGGAGCGGGCGGGAAGCGGGGTGGACAAGATGTACCGCCTCCTCCTCAAGTACGGCAAGGAGCCCCCGGAGTACCACCTTTTCCCCGAGGCCCTCACCCTGGTCCTCTACAACCCGGAGCTGGACGAGGCCTTCGTGCGGGAGCTGGCGGAGGCCCAGGAGCGCCTGGGTGGCTTCAGCCTGGACCACTTCATCGCCGTGGGCCACCTGCGGAGGGTGGGGGAGGCCACCCTCGAGGAGCTGGCCCGGGCCCTACAGCTTCCTTTGGAGGCTGCCCGCAAGGTCCTCACCCGGATGGAGCGCATGGGCCTTTTGCGCAAGGAAGGGGGAAGGTACCACCTGGTGCGGCGCGATCCTTTGGGGGAAAGGGCCTTGGGCCTCCTGGCCAATCCCCTTTCCCGACGGGAGGTGGAAGCCCAGCTGGGGCTTACCCCCAGGGCAACCCTGGCCTTGCTGAACCGGCTTATCCGGGAAGGCAAGGTGGAGCGGATGGGCCGGGGAGCCGCTACCCGTTACCGGAGGCGGGTCTAGGCCATGCTTCACCTGGTCCTTTTCCAGCCGGAGATCCCACAGAATACCGGGAACATCGCCCGCACCGCTGCTGCCTTGGGCTGGCCCCTGCACCTTATCCGCCCCTTGGGCTTCCGCCTAGGCGACCCTCGGCTTAAGCGGGCGGGCCTGGACTACTGGCCCCACGTGGACCTGCGCCTCCACGATACCTGGGAGGCCTTCTGGCAAAGCCTGCCCCCGGGTGCCCGGGTCTGGGCCTTTAGCGCCCGGGGGGATACCTCCCTCTATAGGGTGAGCTTCCAGCCTGGGGACTACCTCCTCTTTGGCCCCGAAACCCGGGGACTTCCCCCAGAGGTCCTGACTCTTTTCCCCAGGGTGTACATCCCCATGCCGGGGCTGGTTCGCTCCTTGAACCTGGCGGTGGCCGTGGGGGTGGCGGCCTATGAGGCCTACCGGCAGCTTCATGGGGCATGATGGAGGCGTGCGGGCCTATACCACCGCCCACTTAAGGGTGGACCTCCCCCAGGGCCATCCCTTCCCCCTCTACAAGTACCAGGGGGTGGCGGAGGCCTTGAAGGAACTCCTTCCCATCCTGCCTGCCCCCGAAGTGCACCGGGAAGCCCTTCATCTGGCCCACCGCCCGGAGTATGTGGAAAAGCTTTTTACCGAGGGGCTTTCCCGCCAGGAGTCCTTGCGCCTGGGCCTGCCCTTTAGCCCAAGCCTCCTCAGGCGTGCCCTCTTTGCGGCGGGAGGAACACTGGCCGCCGCCAGGGATGCCCTGGAGCTGGGCCTCGGCCTGAACCTCTCCGGGGGCACCCACCATGCCTACCCCGACCGGGCCGAGGGGTATAGCCTTTTCAACGATGTGGCGGTGGCCGTGGCCTGGCTCAGGCGGGAGGGCTTCCGGGGCCGGGTTTTGGTGGTGGACCTGGACGCCCATCAGGGCAACGGCACCGCGGTCTTTTTCCAGAAAGACCCCACCGTTTTCACCCTTTCCCTCCACGGGGAGCGGAACTATCCCTTAAGGAAGGAGAGGAGCGACCTGGATGTGGGGCTTCCCGACGGCGTGGGGGACGAGGCCTACCTCTATGCCCTGGATGAGGCGTTGGAAATAGCCCAGGCTTTCCGGCCCGAGCTGGTCTTCTACAACGCCGGGGTGGACGTGCTAAAGGGGGATCGGTTTGGCCGCCTGGGCCTGAGCCTCGAGGGGGTCCGGAAGCGGGATGAACGGGTTTTTCGCATGGTAAAGGCCTTGGGGGTACCCCTGGTGGTGGTGATGGGTGGGGGGTACAACCGCGATCCCCGGCTCACCGTGGAGGCCCATGCAGGGACCTACCGCCTGGCCCTGAGTTCCTTGGCGTAGGTGGCCACCGCCTCCTCGAGGCTGAAGCCCAGGTTACGGTAAAGCTCCAGGGCCCCGGTCTCGTGGTCGTGGGCCCGGACCCTGAGGAGGGTGGCGCCTTTCTTCTGCGCCAGCTTCGCCGCTTCCGCCAAGAGGGCCCGCCCGATGCCCTGGCCCCGGGCCTTGGGCACCACGCCGATATAGGCCACGCTGGCCTCCCGATCCTCCAGCTCCACCTCGGCCAGGCCCACGGGTTCGTCCCCCCGGTAGGCCACCAGGAGGTGGACATGGGGATCCTGGAAGTGTTCCCAAAGCTCCTCGTCCGTCCATTTGAGGCGCAGGGCCCAGCCCTCCTCGCTTTCCCGGTAAAGCTCCCGGTAAACCCCGGGGCCCGGGAAACCCTTTCGAATGACCACGCCCTCAGGGGGTGGGTAGTCCAGGCCCTCCGGGTTTTTCACGAAGAAGTAGGTGAGGTGCAAAAGGCCGAAGTCGGCCTCCTCCAGCACCTGGCGCAGGGTGTGGTTTTCCTCGCGGGGGAAGGCGTAAAGCCGGTCCAGGTGAAGCTCACTGGCCCGCTTTTCCGCGGCCTGAAGAAGGGGGGGAAGGTCCTCCTCCCGGTAGGCCAGGGGTCCCTCGAGGGCCGCTCCATCCCAAAAGGCATAAAGGCCCACGTACCCCGCCACCTCCCCATCCCGCAAGAGGACCAGGCCGTCCTCCAGCTCCTCGGCCAGGCCCTCGAGGTCCCGGGCCTCCGGGGCCAGGACCCCCCGCTTGGGGCTTTCGTCCATCCAGCGGAGGAGCTTTAGGAGCCCGGGAAGATCCTGGCGGGCCACGGGCCGGATCATGCTTCTAGTCTACTCCCCGTTGCCCGGGACGGAACCAGGGACAAATGTCAAGCTTGTTCCTCAAGCTGACCCAGGTTGAGGGCCTTCACCACCCCTTCCTCCCCGTAGAACTCCACCACGGAAAGCCGGGCGTAGTCCTGTTCCACCCTGAGACCTTCTTCCACGGGAAGGGGTAGGGCCAGGCTCAAGGCGGCGCGGTTTAAGGTGCAGTTCCCCACCACCAACAGGGCCTGGCCTCGATGCTTTCCAAGGAGGGTCCTGATCGCTTCCCGCCCTCTTTCCCAGGCCTTCCTCAAGCTTTCCCCACCCGGAGGGGTAAAGCTGGCCTCGTCCTCCAGCCAGGCGGCCACCTCCTGGGGATACCGCTCCCGTACCTCGACGAAGCTCAGCCCTTCCCATTCCCCCCAGCTTCGCTCCCTCAGTTCCGGGAGGAGGGTAAAAGGCACCCCGAGGGCTTCCGCAAGAAGCCCGGCCGCCTCGGCCTCGGCCAGGCTGTCGGCGGCGTAGACCCAGGCCACGGGGTAGCGCTGGGCTAGCCTGGCCAGGGAGCGGAGGGCTTGCCTGCCCTGTTCCGAAAGGGGAAGGCCCGGATGGCTGTAAAGGACGTGTTCGGGGTTTTCCACCGGCCCGGCGCGGGTGAGGAGCAGGGTGGTTTTGGGGTGGGGCCCCTTGAGGAAGTGGCCGAGGAGACCCATGGCCCTAGAATACGGGGGTGGAAAGGTGGGTCATTGTTAACCCGGCGGCGGGACGGGGGAAGGTGGGGAGGCTTTCCGGGGCCATCCTGAAGGCGGCGCGGGAGAAAGGGGCCAGGGCCTTCCTCACCGAGGGCCCGGGCCACGCCACAGAGCTTTCCCGGAATGCCCCCGAAGGGGCTAGGGTGGTGGCCGTGGGAGGGGATGGCACGGTGCACGAGGTGTTGAAGGGCCTGGCGGGCACGGAAAAGGTCCTGGGGGTGGTGCCCATCGGTAGCGGCAACGACTTCGCCCGCATGCTGGGCCTGAGGGAGCTTCCCTGGAGGGAGGCCCTGGAACTGGCCCTCTTTGCCCAGGAGGAGGCCATAGACCTCTGCTGGGTGAACGGCGAGCCCTTTGGGGCCTCCCTGGGCATCGGCTTCGATGCCCTGGTGGCCAAGAAGGCCCTCACCGCTCCCTCTTTCCTCCGGGGCATGCCCCGTTACCTTTACGCCCTCTTCGGGGTGCTTAAGGAGCTTCGCCTGCCCGAGGGGCGGGTGGTGGTGGAGGGGGAGGAGGTGCACCGGGGGCCTCTTCTCCTGGTGGCGGTGATGAACGGACCTGCCTACGGGGGAGGTATCCCCATCGCCCCCATGGCCGACCCCCGGGATGGCGTTCTCTCCGTGATCCTGGCCCGTTCCTTCACCCGGCCCGGGGTGGTCTTCATCCTGCCCCGGCTCCTTTTGGGCAGGCATCTTTCCCATCCCCAGGTGGTGGCCTTTGCGGGCCGGGAGGTGGTGGTGGAGTTCGCCCATCCTGTCCCCGCCCACGCGGACGGGGAGCTTCTTCCCGAGGCCCGCCTTTACCGGGCCCGGGTGGAGCCTTTGGGCCTTAAGGTGGTGGGGGGAAGGGCCGCCGCTAGGGGAGAAAAGCCCATTCTAAGCCCGGTGGGGGTGGGTTGAAGTCGGGGGGCACCAGGGCTTGAAGGGGGCCAGGTGGAGGCCACAGGGGAGCCCTTGATCCTCACGGACCGGGGCCGGCCTGTCTTGGTAGTCCAGCCCTACCGGGAGGAGGACGACCTAGACAGGCTTAAGGGGACCCTGGTGTTTTACCAGAACCCCTTGGAACCCACGGGGGAAGCCGTATACTTAGACCATGCGCGGCCTTTCCCAAAGGGTTAAGGGCATGAAGCCTTCGGCCACGGTGGCGGTAAACGCCAAGGCCCTGGAACTGAGGCGCCAGGGGGTGGACCTGGTGGCCTTGACGGCGGGGGAGCCGGATTTTGACACCCCCGAGCACGTGAAGGAGGCAGCCCGGCGCGCCCTGGCCCAGGGGAAGACCAAGTATGCGCCCCCGGCGGGGATTCCCGAGCTTCGGGAGGCCCTGGCGGAGAAGTTCCGAAGGGAGAATAGCCTTGCCATCGCCCCGGACCAGACCATCGTCACCGTGGGGGGGAAGCAGGCTCTCTTTAACCTCTTCCAGGCCATCCTGGACCCCGGGGATGAGGTGATCGTCCTGGCTCCTTACTGGGTGAGCTACCCGGAGATGGTGCGCTTTGCCGGCGGGGTGCCGGTGGAGGTGGAAACCCTTCCCGAGGAGGGCTTCGTGCCCGATCCCGAGCGGGTGAAAAGGGCCATCACGGCCCGCACCAAGGCCTTGGTGGTGAACTCCCCCAACAACCCCACGGGGGCGGTCTATCCCCGGGAGGTTCTCGAGGCCCTGGCCCGGCTTGCCCTGGAGCACGACTTCTACCTGGTTTCCGACGAGATCTACGAGCACCTCATCTACGAGGGGGAGCACTTCTCCCCGGGGCAGCTGGCGCCTGAGCACACCATCACCGTGAACGGGGCGGCCAAGGCCTTCGCCATGACCGGCTGGCGCATCGGCTACGCCTGTGGCCCCAAGGCGGTCATCAAGGCCATGGCGGACGTTTCCAGCCAGTCCACCACCAGCCCCGACACCATCGCCCAGTGGGCCACCCTCGAGGCCCTCACCAACCAGGAGGCCTCGAGGGCCTTTATCGAGATGGCCCGGGAAGCCTACAGGAGGCGGCGGGACCTTCTCCTTAAGGGGCTTTCCGAGATCGGGTTGAAGGCGGTGCGCCCGAGCGGGGCCTTCTACGTCCTCCTGGACACCTCCCCCTTCGCCGAGGACGAGGTGAAGGCAGCGGAGAGGCTCCTTGAAGGGGGGGTGGCGGTGGTGCCGGGCACGGACTTCGCCGCCTTTGGGCACGTGCGTCTCTCCTACGCCACCAGCGAGGAAAACCTGAAGAAAGCCCTGGAGCGCTTTGCGCGGGCTTTGCAAAGAGTCTAGGCCCTCAGGTTCCATCCCAGACCGGGAGGGCCTCCAGGGAGAAGCGCCTTAGGGCCTTGGGGTCAGAAAGCCGCTTGCTGGCATCCAGGATTTCGATGCCCAAAAGTTTTCCCTCGGCATCCCAGTCCAGGGCAATGCCTTCTCCCACCTCTTCCACGGTGGCCGGCCCCTCGCCGAAGGCGATGTACAGGGCATCGGCCTCGAGGTCATAGGTAATCCGCATGGCTTTCCTCCGCTGTGGCCCTGCGAGTACCCTGGGTAAGCCGGATAAGTCTCTTGGGCATGCCCCTGGACTCTAAAAGCGGCGCTTCCGCCTGGGAGCCAGGAGGAGCAGGGCCGCCCCCACCGTCACGCACACATCCGCCAGGTTGAAGACGGGGAAGGTGGCGATAAGAGGGATGGAGGTTCCCAGGTCCAGGTAGTCCACCACCCAGCCGCGGCCCAGGCGGTCTATCCCGTTACCCAGAGCCCCCACGGTGATGAGGGAAAGGGCCAGGGTTTGCCAGAAGACATAGCGCCTTCGGGCCAGAAGGTAAAGGAGGAGGGTCCCCACCCCCAGGCTGAGCCACCCCAGGAGGAAGGCCCGGCCCTCGAAAAGGCCAAAGCCCGCCCCCGTGTTCTTGACCAGGGTGAGGTAGAGGAGGTCTCCCAGAAAGGGCCTCGGCACCGGGGAGAGGTTTTCCAGGGCCCAGAGCTTAAGGATCTGGTCAAAGGCGAGGAGGAGGGGCACCAGGATCGTGGGCATCCCCTAGAGTCTACCCAATGCCCCCCTTTGTGCTATACTCCATAGGGTTTGCCTTCGGGCACGGGAGGGTCTTATGTCCAAGGTGTGCGAGATTAGCGGAAAGAGGCCCATCGTGGCCAATAGCATCCAAAGGCGGGGTAAGGCCAAGCGGGAAGGGGGCGTGGGTAAGAAGACCACCGGCATTTCCAAGCGTCGGCAGTACCCCAACCTGCAGAAGATCCGCGTCCAGGTGGCGGGTCAGGAGATCACCTTCCGGGTGGCGGCGAGCCATATTCCCAAGGTTTATGAGCTTCTGGACCGGGCCAAGGGGCTTAAACTGGAGGGCCTTTCCGCCAAGGAGATCAAGGAAAGGCTCTTGAAGCTACTCTAAGGCCTTCCTCCCTTGGAAAAGCCCCCCTTGGGGGGCTTTTTTTGTAGCATGGGTTCATGGTCTGGAAGCCGGGGCATTATCTCCTTCTGGCCCTGGCCCTCTACAGCCTGGTGGTCACCCTGGGGTTTTCCCTAAGGGGAAGGCAGCTTGCCAGCCTGCGCCAGGAGGTGGGGAGTCTAAGCCAGAAGGCGGCCCTGGCGCCCGAGGGGTATGTTCTTCCCCTGCCTGGGGCCTGCCTGCCCACCAGGCCCGAAAACCTCCCGGGTGCGCCCCGTCCCTACCGCAAGGGGGTAAGCGCGGGCTTCGTGTTCATCCAAGGGGATGCCTGCGTGCCCGTGGTGCGGGGGATGGGGGTGGTGGCCGCTTTTGGGGGAGAGGTGGTGAGGGTGGAAGGGGATTACAAGGAGCCTTCTGCTGAGGAGTACCAGAGGCTTCTGGAAGCGGTGCGAAACGGGGCTTCCCCGGAGCAGATGGACCTCCTAAGGGGCCTCGAGGTTTGGATCCGCCACCCGGATGGCCGCACCAGCCTCTACGCCCACCTCGAAGGGCCCTACCCTGGCCTTAAGGTGGGGCAGAGGGTATACCGGGGGGATCCCGTCGGCTATGTGGGCAATACCGGGCTCATGGGAGGGGCTCCCAGGCTTCTTTTTGAGATCTGGGAAGGGGAGCCCGACCGGGGAAGGTTCCTCTTTCAGGGCCTGTCCCGGGAGGAGCTCCTCGAGGAGGCCAAGGCCTTCTTCCGCTTAGAATAGCCCCATGCGCGAGGCTTTCGCCCGGGTATGGGAGAACCCGTATGTGCGGGTTCTCGTTTACCTCCTATTCTTCTTCCTCCTCTACCGCTTTCTCCTCCGGGCCTGGCCTGCCCTTTCCATCCTCCTCACCGCCTTTGCCATCGCCTACCTCACCCATCCCGTGGTGCGCTTCTTTGAAGCCAAAAGGCTTCCCCGGCTTCTGGGGGTGGTCCTGGTCTACCTGGGCCTGGGCCTTTTCCTGGGCCTCGCCTCCTTCCTCACCGCCCAGACGGTGCTGGAGCTCTCCCGCCTGGCTCAGGAGCTTCCTGCGCTCCTGGATCCCTTCCTTTCGTGGCTGCTGGACCTGCCCAATCGCGTTCGGACCATACCCATTCCCGAAACCCTAAGGCCCGTGCTGGCCGAGGCCAGCCGTAACCTCCAGGGCCTTTTGCAGGGATTTTTGGAAACCCTGGTTCGCTGGCTTCAGGGGCTTCTCTCCCAGGGGGGCAACCTCCTGGGCTTTTTCACCTCCTTGCTGGGCGGCATCTTCCAGCTCCTCACCGCCCTCACCCTTTCCATCTACTTCCTCTACGACCTGCCGCGCCTGGCCCAGGCCGCCCTGAAGGTGTTCCCGGAACCCTACCAGCCCCTGGTGGCCGAGCTGGCCCATAAGCTGGACCAAAGCGTGGGGGGGTATGTGCGGGGGCAGCTTTTGGTGGCCTTTCTGGTGGGGCTTCTTGTGGGGGTGGGGCTATGGCTGGTGGGGGTTCCCCTGGCCGCCAGCCTGGGTTTTCTGGCCGGGGTCTTTAACCTGATCCCCTTCGTGGGGGTGATTGTCTCCGGGGTGCCCGCCCTGCTCCTGGCGGCCACCGGGGGGTGGGGCAAGGTGCTTTTGGCCCTTTTGGTCCTCTGGCTGGCCAACCAGCTGGAGGGGAACCTCCTCGGGCCTTTCATCGTGGGCCGCTCCACCCGGCTTCATCCGGTGACCGCCATCGCCGCCATCTTGGTGGGGGCCACCCTTTTTGGCCTCTGGGGAGCGCTTTTAGGGGTCCCTACGGCTGCCTTCCTCAAGGTGCTTTTGGAGGAGTACTACAAGAAAAGCCGGTTCTACCGGGAGGGCTAGGTTATGGTCAGGGCCCCCGCCTTGGCAAAGCCAAGGTGGGGTGGCCTCACCGGGGTCCCCGCCCTGGCGCAAGCCAGGGCGGGGTGGCTTTACCAGTGCCCCCCCGCCGCCATGGCCTCCCGGAACCAGGGGGGTATCTCCTTGCCAAAACGCCTTTCGGCAAACTCCCGGGCAAAGGCCCCGTAGCTTCCTTGGCGGATGGCCTCCCGGGCCCTTTCCGTGAGGCGGTGCAGGAAGCGGAGGTTGTGCAGGGAAAGGAGGATGCCTCCAAGCATCTCCCCGGCGCGCACCAGGTGGGCGATGTAGGCCCGGCTGAAGGTTTGGCAGGCGTAGCAATCGCAGCCCTCTTCCAGAGGCCGTTTGTCCTCCAGGTACTGGGCGTTTTTCAGGTTTATTCGCCCTTCCGGGACCAAGGCCGAGCCGAAGCGGCCCGTGCGGGTGGGGTAGACGCTGTCAAAGAGGTCTACCCCTAGGCCCATGGCCGCCACCAGGTCCTCGGGGTGCCCCACCCCCATGAGGTAGCGGGGCTTTGCCTCGGGAAGGATCTCCGTGGAGAGGGCCACCATAGGGAACATCTCCTCCTTGGTCTCCCCCACGGCTAGGCCCCCGATGGCGTAGCCGGGAAGATCAAAGCGCAGGGTTTCCCGGGTGGCAAGGGCCCTAAGCCCGGCATCCGTCCCTCCCTGGGCGATGCCGAAGAGGGCCTGGTCGGGCCGGGTTTTGGCCTTCAGGCTCCGCTCCAGCCAGCGCAGGGTGCGCTCTAGGGAAGCCTTCAGGTATTCGGGGGAGGAGGGGTAAGGAGGACACTCGTCAAAGGCCATGATGAAGTCTGCCCCCAGGGCTTCCTGGATAGCGATGCTTCGTTCCGGGGTGAGACGGATCAGGCTTCCATCCAGGTGGCTTTGGAAGACCACCCCTTCCTCGTCAATGCGCCGCAGGTGCCCCAGGCTCATCACCTGGAACCCCCCGGAGTCCGTAAGCCAAGGGCCATCCCAGCCGGCAAAGCGGTGCAGTCCTCCCAGGGCCCTCACCCGCTCGGGCCCCGGACGGAGGAGGAGGTGGTAGGTGTTGGCCAGGAGCACCTGGCTGCCGATGGCCTTCAGGTCCTTGGGCAAAAGCCCCTTCACCGAGCCCTGGGTGCCCACGGGCATGAAAAGAGGGGTTTCCACCCTTCCGTGGGGGGTGGTGAGAAGGCCTACCCGGGCCCGGCCAGAGCGGGCTTGGATGGCGAAGCAAAAGGGATCCATCAGGCTTTGGAAAAGCGCCGCTCCACGTAGTCTTCCAAAAGGGCCAGGAAGTCCTGGGCCAGGTTCTCCCCCTTGAGGATGGTGAGGAGCTTCCCATCCGCGTAAACCGGGGCCTTGGGCTCTTCCCCGCTTCCCGGCAAGGAGATGCCGATATGGGCGTGGCGGCTCTCCCCGGGGCCGTTCACCACGCACCCCATCACCGCCACCTTGAGCTCCTCCACCCCCGGGTACTTCGCCCGCCATTCGGGGAGCCTGGCCCTCAGGTGGGCGTTTACGGTTTCCGCCAGTTCCTGGAAGAAGGTGCTGGTGGTGCGGCCGCACCCCGGGCAGCTGGTGACCTCCGGGGCGAAGCTTCTAAGGCCCAGGGCCTGGAGGATCTCCTGGGCCACCTCCACCTCCTTGGTGCGGGGCTCCCCGGGGGCCGGGGTGAGGGAGATGCGGATGGTGTCCCCGATGCCTTCCAGAAGCAGGGGAGCAAGGGCTGCGGTGCTGGCCACGATCCCCTTCACCCCCATTCCCGCCTCGGTAAGGCCCAGGTGAAGGGGGGCTGGGGTGCGGCGGGCCAGCTCCCGGTAGACCCATACCAGGTCCGGGGCCTTGGACACCTTGGCGGAAAGGACGATCTTATCCTCCCCTAGACCCAGCTCCCGGGCAGCCTCATAGGCCCGCACGGCGCTTTCCACCAGGGCTTCCAGGAGGACCTCGTGGGAGCTTTTGGGCTCAGGGCGGCGGGCGTTTGCCTCCATGAGCTCGGTGAGGAGGGCAGGGTCCAGGCTTCCCCAGTTGGCCCCGATGCGCACGGGCTTGCCCAGGTCCAGGGCGATCCTTACCATCTCGGCGAAGTTCTCGTCCTTATGCCGCCCCCGGCCCAAGGTGCCCGGGTTGATGCGGAACTTGTCCAGGGCCTCGGCCATTTTAGGGTACTTCCTGAGGAGCAGGTGGCCGTTGAAGTGGAAATCCCCCACCAGGGGCACCTCCACCCCCTCCACGAGGAGCCTTTTCCTGATCTCCGGGACGGCCCGGGCCGCCTCCTCGTCGTTCACCGTGAGGCGCACGATCTCGCTTCCCGCCCGGTAGAGGGCCAGGATCTGCGCCGTGGTGGCCTCCACATCCTGGGTGGGAGTGTTGGTCATGGACTGCACGGCCACGGGGTGGGCGCCCCCTAAGGGAACGCGTCCCACCCAGACCGTAGGGGTAGGTCGCCTCATCCTTCCTATGGTAGCGGAAGGGAAGCCTACGGGCTAAGCCCTGGCGACGGGGGCTTCATTCCAGCTCCATCCCCATGATGTGGTACCCGGCGTCCACGTAGACCACTTCTCCGGTGATGCCGCTGGCAAGGGGCGAGAGGAGGAAAAGCCCCAGGTTCCCCACCTCCTCCTGGGTGATGTTGCGCTTTAGGGGGGCCACCTGGGCCACCCGGTCGTACATCTTCATGAAGCCCGGGATGCTCCTTGCGGCCACGGTGCGCACGGGCCCGGCGGAGATGGCGTTCACCCGCACCCCCCTGGGGCCAAGTTCGTAGGCCAGATAGCGGACGCTGGCCTCGAGGGCCGCCTTGGCGATGGCCATCACGTTGTACTTGGGCACCACCTTCTCGCTGGCGTAGTAGGTGAGGGTGACGAGGCTTCCCCCTTCCCTTAGGAGGGGTTCTGCCCGCTGGGCCACGGCCACCAGGGAGTAGGCGGAGACCTCGAGGGCCAGAAGCCAGTCCTGGCGTTTCGTGTCCAGGTACCGCCCCTCCATGGCCTCCCGGGGGGCGAAGGCGATGGCGTGGACCAGGTAGTCCAGCTCCCCCCAGGCCCCCTTGATCCCGGCGAAAAGCCGGTCCAGCTCTTCGTCCTTGGTGACGTCCGCCTGGAAGGTGAGGGCGTTAAGGGGAGCGGCCAGCTTCTCCACCTCCTCTTTGAGCCTTTCCCCCTGGTAGCTAAAGGCCAGCTCCGCCCCTGCCTGGTGGAGCTTCTCGGCGATGGCGTAACCCAGGCTCCGCTGGTTGGTGACGCCCATGATGAGGGCTTTTTTGCCGGAAAGGTCCAGGGTGAGCATGGGGGGATTATACCCAAGGGTTAAGGGACCCTGCTTAGGGTGAAGGGGAGCTTTGTTGTTCCACGTTTTCCAGAAGAAGAGTCCACGCTTCCTTCAGGGACAGGACCCATACCCCCCGTATCTTCCGCCCCATGAGGGAACCGAAATGCTTGCGGTCGCCGGTGACGAGAAGGTCCGCCTTGGCTGCCCAGGCGGCTGCCAGAATGGGAGCGTCCTTCGGGGGCAACCCCTCCCTCAGGGCCTGGCGTACCAGGCGGATGGGCGCCTCAGGAACCCGTTCTACCCTGAGGGATAGTTCCTCAAGGACCTTGAGGGTTTCCGGCCGCTTTAGGCTTAGGTTTCTTCGGGCTTCCTCCAGGGCGTGTGAGGAGGTTAGGAGGTGGACTCCTGCCCTTTGCGCCAGGAGGAAGAGGCTTCTGGCCCTTCCCTCCTGCCAGGCTGCGGCGAAGAGGACATTGGCATCCAAGAAGAGGCGCATTAGCGCTCGCCCAGGGCTTTGGCCAAGCGTTCCCTTTCCTCCTGAGTAAGCTGGTCCTCCTCCAGAAACTCTCGGATGCGGGCCTGGGAATAGATCTCCACGGGATAAACCCCGGCGGGCCGAAGCACGATGGCTCCCTCAGGGGAAACCTCCACCAGGAGGTAGGCTTCCCCCTCGAGGCCCAAGGCCTTGAGGAGGCGCTTGGGAATGGAAACCTGTCCCTTGCGGCTGAGCTTGGCGAGCTCCATGCCTTTAGCTTACCCGATTTCCCTGAAATTTGGTTTCCTTACTTTCGGTAAACCGAAGGCTGGAGCTCGGCAATTTTGGGATAGGCCGACGGCCCCGGTTTCAACTGGAGGCCGGGGTTTGCTCGGCCTGGTACCTGGCCAGCCAAGCGTTGAGGGTGGCCGGGGAAACCCCGCGGATGGCCTCCACCTTGCCGTTCCACTCCAGGACCACCCCGGCGGTGGGGCTTCTCACCAGCTCGCTGATCTTCCTGGCCGCTTCCGGGTCCTGCCGGGCGTTGACGAACTCAAAGGGCACGCCCTTTTGCGCCAGGAACATCTTCACGATCTCGCAAGGACCGCAGCCGGGGATGCCGTAAAGCCGCACCATACCCCACCATGGTACCACAAGGGCTCCTTCCAGGGAGGTACAATAAAAGCATGGGGGAGGTTTCGGATAAGACCCACTATGTGGTGCAGGTGGGATCTAAGGGTCGAGTGGTCCTCCCGGCGGAGGTGCGGGAAGCCCTGGGGCTTAGGGAGGGGGATCGCCTCCTCTTGCGCTGGCGGGAGGAGGGCACCCTCGAGCTGGTGAGCTTCCGCGAGGTGGCCCATCGGGCCAGGGGCCTTCTCAAGGGCCTGGCGCCAGGGGTGAACCTGGTGGACGAACTCATCCGGGACCGGCGGGAGGAGGCCCGGAAGGAGGACCTGGAGTGAGGGCGGTGCTGGACGCCTCGGCCTTGTTGGCCCTGCTTTTGGATGAACCCGGAGCCCAGCGGGTGGAGGAGGCCCTAGCCGAGGGAGCGGCGATAAGCGCTGTCAACCTGGCGGAGGCGCTTTCCAAACTTGCCGAACGGGGAGGGGATCCCAAGGGGGTTCGGGATCGGTTGAAGCGGGAAGGGATTCTGGGGGAGGTCCTGGTGGTCTTCCCCTTTACCGAGGAGGATGCCCTTGGGGTGGCCCGCCTTCGCCCCCTCACCCGCTCCTTGGGGCTTTCCCTGGGGGATAGGGCCTGCTTGGCCTTGGCCCAGCGCCTGAGCCTGCCGGCCCTTACCGCCGACGCTTCCTGGGGTGCCCTTTCCCTGGGGGTGGCCGTGGAGGTGGTGCGCTAGCCGGCTAGAATGTAGGCCATGCGCCTGGTGGACCGCCACCCCGAGGTGGATCTGGAAAGACTTCTGCAAAGCTTTGTGCCCCCACCCCGCTTCCAATCCGCCACCTTCGCCACCTATCGGCCCGATCCCCGCTATCCTTCCCAGACCCTGGCCAAGGAGCGCCTGCGACGATGGATCAAGGACCGCCCCCGGGGCTTCCTCCGGCCCCGGCTTCCCGGCCCCCAAGGGATCTACCTGGACGGGGGCTTTGGCGTGGGGAAGACCCACCTCCTGGTGGCTGCCTACTGGGAGGCTCCGGGCCCTAAGGCCTTCCTCACCTTTGAGGAGCTCACCTACACCCTGGGCCTCATGGGCCTAAGGGAAGGGGCCAGGCGCTTTGCCGCCTTGCGCTACCTTTTCCTGGACGAGTTTGAGCTGGACGACCCCGGCAACGCCCAGATGATCACCCACTTCCTGGCCCTCACCATGGATAGGGGCCTGCGGGTGGCCACCACCTCCAACACCCCGCCCGGGGCCTTGGGGGAAGGGCGGTTTAACGCCGAGCAGTTCAAGCACCAGATCCAAAGCCTCGCCCGGCGCTTCGCTGTGGAGCGCATAGAAGGGGAGGATTTCCGCCACCGCGACCCGGACCGGTTTCCCGAACCCCTTTCCGATTGCAGGCTCCTTCCCCTCTACCGGGAGGACCCCCGCCGGAAGACCCTGGACGCCTTTCCCGAGCTTCTCGCCCACCTGCGCGCCTTACACCCCATCCGCTACCGCTACCTGCTGGATGGGGTGGAGGCCGTCTACCTTAAGGGCCTCGAGGCCATCCCCGACCAGAACGACGCCCTACGCTTCGTGCACTTCGTGGACCAGGTGTACAACCTGGGGGTGGACCTCCGGGCCTCCGGGGTGCCTCTCAAGGAGGTGTTTCCCGAGACCTACCGGCACGGGGCCTTTGCCAAGAAGTACGGCCGGGCCCTTTCCCGGTTGGCGGAGCTTTTGGGGTAGCATGGAGGCATGGAGCTGGCAGAAAGGCTTTCGGAACTGGCCCAGGCCCTATCCCAGGCCAGCGCCGCGGTGGGGATCCTCGAGGCCATAGAGGAGGTCTTGGACGATTACCAGGACGGGGAGCTTTCCCTAGAAGAGGCCATGGAGGAGATCCAGGGCCTGGTGGAGGAATTCCAGGCGGTCCGGGCCCTTTCCGAGATGACCCCGGAGGAGCTCATGGCCCTGGCCGAGGAGGAAGAGGAGGAAGAAGAAGGGGGCTTGAGGTCTTAATGAAGGTCACGGCCATCGTCCTGGACTCGGTGGGCCTGGGATATCTGCCGGATGCCCCCTTGTTCGGGGACGAGGGGGCGGACACCCTGGACCACACCGTGCTGAAGACCGGGGTGGAGCTTCCCCACCTGGCCGCCCTGGGCCTGGGGTGGGTTCCCGGGGTCCATACCCTTCCCCGGCCTGAACCCCAGGGGGCTTTTGGCCGCATGCGGGAGGTGAACCCCGGCAAGGACACCACCACCGGGCACTGGGAGTTCGTGGGGGTGTACTTGGAAAAGCCCTTCCGCACCTACCCGGAGGGCTTCCCCGAGGAACTCCTTAGGGCCTGGGCCGAGGCCATCGGGGTGAAGGGATGGCTTTTGAACCGGCCCTATTCGGGCACCGAGGCCATACGGGACTACGGCGAGGCCCACCTGAAGACGGGTTTCCCCATCGTCTATACCTCCGCGGATAGCGTCTTCCAGGTGGCCGCCCACCTGGAGGTGGTGCCCCTGGAGGAGCTTTATCGCTATTGCCAGGTGGCCCGGGAGATGCTGGTGGGCGAGCACCAGGTGGCCCGGGTCATCGCCCGGCCCTTCGCCGGGGAACCCGGGAACTTCTACCGGCGGGAGGATTTGCGGAAGGATTTCGCCCTGGAGCCCCCCAGGAACGTTCTGGACCTCCTGAAGGAGGGGGGCCTCGAGGTGGTGGGGGTGGGGAAGATCCCCGACATCTACGCCCATAGGGGCTTCACCCGGGAGGTGAAGACCAAGGACAATACCGACGGCCTGGAGAAGACCCTGGCCCTCATGCAAGAGCCTTTTTCCGGTCTCCTCTTCGCCAACCTGGTGGACTTTGACGCCAAGTACGGGCACCGAAGGAACCCGGAGGGGTACGCCCGGGCCCTTAAGGAGGTGGACGATTTCCTTCCCAGGCTTATGGAGGCCCTGGGCCCGGAGGATCACCTCTTTCTGGTCTCCGACCACGGCAACGACCCCACCTTCTTCGGCACCGACCACACCCGGGAGTACGGGATGCTCCTCTGGGTGGGCCCGGGGGTGAAGGGGGACCTGGGTACCCGGGAGAGCTTTGCGGATCTGGGGGCCACCTGGGCCAGGCTGTTTGGCCTCACCTGGGAGGGCCCTGGGAAAAGCTTGGTGTAGGCCATGCCCCTCACCTGGCGCGACGTCCTGGATATCCTTCTCGTTGGCATCCTCTTTTATTACCTCTGGCGCCTCATGGCGGGAACCCGGGCCCTGAACCTGGTGCGGGGGGTCTTGGTCTACCTGGTGGTCTGGTTTCTGGCCAGCCTCCTTGGGCTTTCCACCCTTTCCTGGCTCTTGGGGAACGCCGCCACCCTAGGGGCCTTCGCCCTGATCGTGGTCTTCCAGCCCGAACTCAGGGGGCTTTTGGAGCGCATCGGCCGGCCTCAGGGGCCCAGGGCTCCTTCTTTGGCCCTGGAGGAGCTCCTCTTGGGCCTGGCCCGGCTTTCCGAACGGCGCTACGGGGCCATCCTGGCCCTGGAAAGGCGCACCCCCCTGGGGGAGTATGCGGCCACGGGGGAGATCCTCGAGGCCAGGCTTTCCGCCCGGCTACTCCAGACGGTGTTCTACCCCGGCACGCCCTTGCACGACGGCGGGGCCATCCTGAGGGGGGATCGGCTTTTCGCCGCGGGGTGCGTCTTTCCCCTCTCCGAGGCCCGCATGGGCCTGGGCACCCGGCACCGGGCGGCCTTGGGGCTTTCCGAGGTTTCCGATGCCCTGGTGATCGTGGTGAGCGAGGAAACAGGGGCCATAAGGCTGGCGGAGGGGGGAAGGCTTTCCCCACCCATGAGCCTCGAGGCCCTGCGGGAGAAGCTCAAGGAGGTGCTCCGTGCGTGACTGGGGGAGCTTCCTCATCGCCCTTTTGGCGGCTTTTGCCGTCTGGTACTCCTTAAAGGAAAGGGCCCCGGTGGTGGAGCGGGCGGTGAGCGTGCCCCTCCAAGTGGTGGGCCTTGGGGGGGAGCGCACCGCAGAGGGAGTGCCCAAGGAGGTCATGCTACGCCTGAGGGGGCCAGCTCCCCTGGTGGAGGGGGCCAGGCTTCCCGTGTCCGCCTACCTGGACCTCTCCGGGGCCGAGGGGGCCTTTTCCCGGGAGGTGCGGGTGGCCGTGCCCCAGGGGGTGGAGGTTTTGGAGATCCGCCCTGCCCGGGTGGAGGGCCGGGTGGAGGCCCTCCTCACCCGCACCCTGCCGGTGGAGGTCCTTTCCCAGGGGGCGTGGGTGGAAACCCAGCCCGCCTTCGTGGAGGCTAAGGGGCCGAGAAGCCGGGTGGAGGAGGCGGTGGTGGCCTTGGGCCTGGACCTTGGAGGGGATACGGTGGCCCTTACCGCCTTTGGCCCCCAGGGGCCCCTTCCCGGGGTGGAGCTTCTTCCCGCCCAGGTGCAGGTGGTGTCCCGGGAGGCCCCCCTCTTCCGCAAGCAGGTCCCCCTGGTCCTGAAGCCCCCGGCGGGCTTAAGGGTGGTGGACTATGCCCCCAGGGCCGTGGAGGTGGTGGGACCCAAGGAGGCTTTGGCGGGCTTGACCCAGGTGGAGGCGAGGCTGGAAGGAAGCTTCCGCCCGGGAGAGGTTTCGGCTCCCTTGATCCTTAACCTGCCTCCGGGGGTGAGGGTCTTGGGGGAGGTTTTGGGTAGGGTGCGGCTTGCGCTAGAATAGGTGGGATGATTTACCCCATCCGCCTTTACGGGGACCCGGTGTTGCGCAAAAAAGCCCGGCCCGTCCAGGATTTTCAGGGCCTCAAGAAGCTTGCCGAGGACATGCTGGAGACCATGTTTGAGGCCCGGGGAGTGGGCCTGGCCGCACCCCAGATTGGGCTTTCCCAGCGCTTCTTTGTGGCGGTGGAGTACGCCGATGAGCCCGAGGGGGAGGAGAGGCCCCTCCGCGACCTGGCGCGCCGGATTTACGTGGTGGCCAACCCGGTGATCACCCACCGGGAGGGGGAGGTGGAGGGGCTGGAAGGGTGCCTCTCCCTCCCTGGCCTCTACGCCGAGGAGGTACCCCGGGCGGAGCGGATCCGGGTGGAATACCAGGACGAGGAGGGAAGGCCCCGCGCCCTGGAGCTGGAGGGGTATATGGCCAGGGTCTTCCAGCACGAGATTGACCACCTGGACGGTATCCTCTTCTTCGAACGCCTGCCCAAGGCCAAGCGGGAGGCCTTCCTGGAGGAAAACCGGGCGGAGCTGGCCCGGATGCAGAAGGAGGCCAGGGCGCTTTTGAAGGAGCTTTCCCAGGGATGAGGGTGGCCTTTTTCGGCACGCCTGCCTGGGCGGTGCCGGTTTTGGATGCCCTAAACCGCCACCACCAGGTGGTCCTGGTGGTCACCCAGCCGGATAAGCCCAAGGGCCGGGGCCTCAAGCCCGCTCCCAGTCCGGTGGAGGAGTACGCCTTGGCCCACGGGCTTCCCCTTTTGAAGCCCGAACGCCTCAAGGGGAACCGGGAGTTTCTGGAGGCCTTTAAGGCCGTGGCCCCGGAGGTGGCGGTCACCGCCGCTTACGGCAAGATCCTTCCCAAGGAGGTCCTCGAGGTTCCCCCCTTGGGATTTTTGAACCTCCATCCCTCCCTTCTTCCCAAGTACCGCGGCCCGGCCCCGGTGCCCTGGGCCCTCATCCACGGGGAAAGGGAAACCGGGGTGGCCATCATGAAGACCGAGGAGGGCCTGGACACCGGCCCCCTTTACGCCCTCTGGCGCACGGAGATAGGCCCCGAGGAGGATGCGGTGGCCCTTTCCGAGCGCCTCAGGGACAAGGGCATAGAGCTTCTTCTTTGGGTCTTGGAAAACCTTCCCCACCTCACCCCCACGCCCCAGGAGGGCGAGCCCTCCTATGCCCCTCTCCTCACCAAGGAGGAAGGGCGTATCCGCTTTGCGGATAGCGCCCAGGCCATCTACAACCGCCACCGGGGGGTGCAGCCCTGGCCGGGAAGCTACTTCTTCCACGGGGGCAGGCGGGTGAAGGTCCTGAGGATGCGCCCCGAGCCGGGGGCGGGGGAGCCTGGGGTGGTGCTGGGGGTGGACCGGGAAGGGGTCTTGGTGGGTACCGGGGAGGGAGCCATCCGGCTTTTGGAGGTCCAGCCCGAGGGAAAACGCCCCATGCCCGCCGCCGACTGGGCGCGGGGGTATGGGGTAGGGCCGGGTACCCGCTTGGAATGAGGGGCTTCCCCAACCTGGTTTAGCCGGGTTGGGGCCTTAAAACTCCTCGTCCCACTCCACGATGGTTTCGCTGGTGAGGGTGGTGGCGGATGGCCTTTGGTCTTGGGTGGCGATTACCTCCCGCCCCCGCTCTTTGAGAAGGCCGAACTGGGCGGCGATGCCCCTGAGGCCGGCCCCGGCGAAGGCAACAACGAGGAAGGCGGAGATTCCCCAGGCCAGGTAAGGCACCAAGCCTTGGGCAATGGAGAGGTTGGCCAAAAGGCCCAGGATGGGCAAGCCCCCGTACTCCGCCAGGATGGAACCCGTGTAGGAAAGCCCTTCCGCCAAAATGGGGAGAGCTAGGAAGAGGAAGGCTAGTCCCAGAAGCGTCCAGTACACATTTCTGCCGCTGAAGGTGATCCAACCCAAATAAAGGGGGAAGAAGGCCAGGGCCGATGCGAGGAGGAACAGAATGGCCCGGGGAATACCTAGGAGGAAAAGCTGAAGTTGGACCTGCAGGGTGTGCCAAGGACCCAGGGAACTTCCCAGAAGGCGTTCTTCGATTTCCTGAATCTCGCCCAGAAGAACGGTGAAGTCTACCGTGCGCAAGCCCACTGCGTTTTGCATGGCCAAAAAGAGACGGTCGGCACGTTCGGCCAGCTCAGGGGCGTAGGCTCCCACCACCGGATAGACCTTCAGGCGAAAACGGCTATAGGCATAGCTCAGTTGAGCCCGGGCTCGGTTGTACTGGCCCGCTTCGGTATAAAGCTGGGCCTGGGCGAGGCTACTGCGCACCTCGTCCAGAAGGTCCAGCCAGTTGATCAGACTGGGGATGGCCAGGCGTTGCAAAGTCTCGCCTATGCGGGTAGCGGCCTGAGGATCCAGGCGAAGGAGGCTGACTTCCTCCCGGATCTCCTGGGGAAGGGGGCTTTCTGCCGGGGATACTTGACCGGATGAAGGGGCAGGGGGGGAGGGCGGGGAAGCCGCTGGAGGCGTGGTGGAGGGTTTCCCTGCAGGGGAACCCGTAGGGGATTGGGCTGAAGCGGGTGGAGGTGCGGACGTAGCCATAGGGGAAGGCGCCGCCAGGGTTTGCAGATGCTTCCGCCAGGCCAGGGTCTTTTCCTGCAAATCCCTTACCGAGGGTCGGAAGTCCTCCCCGCTGGAAACCTTGCCCAGCGCCTGGATGAAGTCCTGGGCTTTAAGGGTGCTTTGGGGGCTATCCTGGATCACCAAAAAGCGGGCGTAGGCTCGGGCCAGGGCCAGGTAGGCCTGGGGTCGGGAGCTGGCGGAAAGAGCCTGGCCCAGGTCCTCGGTCATGAGTTGCAGGTAGCCGGCTTCCAGCCTGCGCTGGGCTTCTTCGGGCGCCAGGTTTTCCGCTCCCTGGGCCAGAGACTGGGGTAGACCGGTGGCCCGGACCAGGCGGGTGAGGTAAGGGGCTTTTTGGCCAGCGGGAGCCTGGAAGAAACCATCGTAAAGGGCCTTACCCAGCAGGTGGCGCACCAGGAGGAGACGGGCCTCGAGGTCCACCCGGCTTTGCCTAAGCACCGCCTGCCGGGCATCCTGCAGGTGCAACAGAGTGGCGTCGCGCAACACGGGGGGAAGCCCCTTGCTTTCCTGGCGCAGAAGGCTTTGCGCCCGGTCCAGGGCGGCAAGGGCCTGGGTGGGGTTTTCCAGGCGCACCTGCCTTAGGGCTTCCTCCAGGCGGTCGTAAACCTGGGGCAGGGGGGCGGCCAAGGCCAGAAGGCCGAGGAACCAGGCTAGGGCTAACCATCGTTTCATCCGCTGACCTCCGCTAGGGATATGAGCCGCCTCAAGGCGTGAAGGAGGCGGCCGATGTTGGCTTCCTTTCTGGCGAGAAGGCCGATGTATCCCTGGGCCAGGGGTCTTAAGGCCACGATTTCCCTCTCCAAAATGGCGTAGAAGACCCCATATCCCTGGCGCCTGAGAAGGGGGTAGGCCAGGTCCAAGGGGACGGGCTCCCCGGAAAAAAGCTCCTCCTTGCCGTTTTTACCCGCCACCACCACCCCCGTCACCCCCTCCAGGCGGGCAAGCCTTTTGGCCAGGTGCTGGCGGGCCAAGGGATCCTCGAGGTCCACAGCCTCCACGGGTAGCTCTTCTTCCCCGGTTTCGGTGGCCTCGGCTTCCGCCACCTGGGAAGCGGCGAGCTCCCTCCATTCCCGGGCCAGGGCCTTAAGCTCGGGGGGCATTTCCCGGAAGGGCAGGAGGCGGCGGAGCTCAGGCCAGAGGGTTTCCTCTAGAAGGTGCGCCCACTCCCCTGGCGAGGTGGGCCTCCTCTGGGCCAAGGCCCGCCTCAGCAGGTTTTCCGCAGCCCGGGGGGAAACATACCGGCTCAGAACTTCCAAAAGGCTTTCCTCGTTCACCGCCATAGAGGGCACCCTGGGGCTTGCCAATCTGCCCTTCAGAGTGTACCATAACCTCTGCCCGAGGGATCGGGCAAAAGCCGCTGGGGTGTCGTCTAACGGCAGGACAGCGGACTCTGGATCCGCCGGTCGTGGTTCGAGTCCACGCACCCCAGCCAAAACCTGGCCCCATCGACTAGTGGTTAGGTCACCGCCCTTTCAAGGCGGCGGCGGGGGTTCGAGTCCCCCTGGGGTCACCAGAAGCAGTCCGAGCCGCGCGCGGCCCCATCGTCTAGAGGCCTAGGACACGGCCCTCTCAAGGCCGAGACGGGGGTTCGAATCCCCCTGGGGTCACCAGATGCGGCTCGGATTGCCTTTATGCCCGGTCCAGATTTCCCTTGACGGATGCCCCGGGCCTGGGGGAAACTGGGTGGGCTATACCCCCACTAGGTATGTGGGGGGTGTAACCTGGACGAAGGAGGAGGGATCCATGGAGTTCACCCTCACGGGGCTTGCGGGAAGCGGGGAAAAGGAGGAGCGGTACGACGTGGTCATCATCGGCGGCGGGCCTGCGGGCCTCACCGCGGGGATTTACGCCGGACGGGCCCAGCTGAAGACCGTCATCCTGGAAAAGGGCCTGCCCGGAGGGCAGATCGCCCAGACCGACGAGGTGGAGAACTACCCCGGTTTCCCCGAGGGCATCTCCGGGCCGGAGCTGGCCAGCCGCATGGTCCAGCAGGCGGAGAAGTTCGGGGCCAGGATCGTCATGGACGAGGTGCTGGGCCTCGAGGCCCAGGACGGGGGTTTCCTGGTGCGGGGGTTTGAGCGCTCCTACTTCGGGCGCGCGGTCATCATCGCCACCGGGGCCAATCCCAGGAAACTCGGGGTGCCCGGGGAGGAGAAGTTCTATGGCCGGGGGGTATCCACCTGCGCCACCTGCGACGGCTTCTTCTACCGCGATAAGGAGGTGGTGGTGGTGGGGGGTGGGGATGCGGCGGTGGAGGAAGGCCTTTTCCTCACCAAGTTCGCCCGCAAGGTAACCCTCATCCACCGCCGGGACGAGCTGAGGGCCAACAAGGTGGCCCAGGCCCGGGCCTTCCAGAACCCCAAGATGCACTTCCTCTTCTCCCATATCGTCACCGAGGTCCTGGGGGAGGATCAGGTAACGGGGGTGCGCCTTAAGAACCTGAAGACGGGGGAGGAATACGTCTACCCCACGGATGGAGTCTTCGTCTTCATCGGCCACGAGCCCAACACCGCCTTCCTCAAGGGGGTGGTGGAGCTGAGGCCCGATGGCTACATGGCGGTGCGGGATGAGGTGTTCACCTCGGTGCCGGGGATCTTCGCCGCTGGGGATGTGGCCGACCCCATCTATCGGCAGCTCACCACCAGCGTGGGGGCGGGCACCCGGGCGGCCATGATGGCGGAGCGCTACCTGGCGGAGGCCCATGAGAAGGTAAAACCCTAGGGTCGGGTAGGGTGCGGGGCCTGGGGCTTTTGGGGCTTTTTCTTTGGGGTTTGGGCCTGGCCCAGGCCCCCATCCTTTACCTGCCCCTGGACGACCGTCCTCCCAACTGGGGCCCATGCGCCTGGGAGCGGGTGGCCTGCCCTCCCCGGGAGGTCTACCGGGGGCCTGAGGGGGCCGATCTTGCCGCCTTAAGGGCCTGGCTTTTGGCGAGCCCGGGGGAAAAGCTGGTGGCCAGCCTGGATGCCCTGGCCTACGGCGGGCTTCTCCAAAGCCGCCACCTGGCCCTGCCGGCGGAGGATGCCCTAGCCCGGCTTGGCCCTTTGCTCTCCTGGAAAGTCCGCTACGGAGGGGAACTTCTCCTTTTCGGGGTGGTGCCCCGTTGGGACGCCACCCAGCGGCAGAGAAACCTGGCGGTCCTCGAGGCCTTGGCCTCCTGGCCAGGGCTTCCCGGGGTTTATCTGGAGGCAGTTTGGGACGATGCCCTGCGCAACTCCCCCGCCCCCAGAGAAGCCAGGGCCCTTCCCTACCCCAGCCGGCCCGGGGCGGACGAGGCAGGACAGGTCCTGCTCTTAAGGGCGTTGAGACCAGGCCTAAAGGTGGCGGTGGTTTACGAGGACGAAGCCTTGGCGGAACGCGTCACCCCTTATGAGGGGATTCCCTTACGGGATACGGTGATGGGGCTCCTCCAGAGCGCCCTTGCCCAAAGGGTTTCCCTGGAAGAGGGGCCCGACCTGGTCCTTTACGTGTACGGGGGCCGGAATCCCAGAAAGGCCACCCACGACCTGCTTCGCCTCATGCCCCGTTTTCCCGTGGCCCTGGCGGATCTTTCCCGGGTGAACCGGGGGGATCCTGGCCTCATGGCCTACCTGGTGGGCCTTGGGCTTTACCCTCGCCTTGCCTCCTACGCCTCCTGGGGTACCCCAGCCAACAACCTGGGAAGCGCCCTGGCCCAGGGGGGGCTTTTCCTGAAGGACCCAGAGGGGCGGCTTAGGCGCCTGGCCGAGGCCTACTTCGCCTACTGGTGGGGGGAGGTGGGCCGCCCTTGGGTGCGGGCTCGCTTCCCTGAGCCCTTGCCCGTGGAGGCCCAGGAGGTGGCGGCCCTTTGGCCGTACCTGGAGCTGGAAGGGTACCGGGGGGACCTCGAGGGCCTGCGCTTCCCCTGGGAGCGATCTTTTGAGGCCGAGGCTCGCTTGGGTTTGACGACTCTTTCCCTTGAGTTTGGGGGCAGGGCCCGGCCTACCTGGTAAAGTGAAGGGCGTTATGACCCCTGGTCAGCCCGAAGGGCTAGATGGCGTAAGCCTCGAGGCGCGGGAGCTAAGGCGCCTTCAGGCCTTGGCTGAGGCCTGGCGTCTTTTGGCTCCCCTGGAGCGGCCGGAGGAAGTGTACCGGACCATGGTGGAAACCGCCAAGGGGGCCACCCGGGCGGTTTCCGTTCTCCTCTTCCTCTACCGTCCCCAGGAGGATGCCCTCGAGCTGGTGGCGGCCGCCGGCCTAAGCCAGGACAAGGTGGGCCTCAGGCTTCCCCGGGGAAAGGGCGTCTCCTGGGTGGTGCTGGAGAAGGGGGAGCCCCTCTACCTGGCGGATGTGACCCAGGATCCTCGGGTCATCTTTCTTTCCGGCAGGCCCCAGCCCGGAGTCTATTTGGGCGTACCCTTGCGGAATGCGGAAGGAAAGGCTTTTGGCGTGCTTTCCATGGACACCGCCGGGGGCGTGGGGGAGATCCTCCCCGAAGAGGAGTTTTGGATCCAGGCCCTGGCGGAGGCGGCGGGTTTGGTCTTGGGCCGCATAGAGGCCTTGGAGCGGGCCAAGGCTGAGGCCTCCCGGGCCCAGGCGCTTCTTGAGCTTTCCCTGGCCCTGGAGGCAGCCCGCGATCCCCTGTCCATGGCCAAGGAAGCCCTGGAAACCCTTCTTCGCCTCACCCCTTACCACGCCGGGGCCCTTTACCTGTTCCAGGAGGGAACGGTGCGGCCTGCGGTGATAGCGGGGCGGTACCCTGAGGGCTTTCCCCGGCTTTACGAGGAGCATCCTATTCATTTTGGTGAGGGGCTTCTAGGCCACCCCAGATTGTGGGAGGGGCCAGTGTATGTGGAGGACTACGCCCGCTTTCCCAAGGCCCTGGGGCTCTATGCGGAAAGCGGGCTTCGCTCCGCCCTCCTGGTGCCCCTTAAGCCCGAGGGCAGGCGGTATGGGGTTTTGGCCCTGGGTTCCTTTGGGAAACCCGTTCCCTACCGTCCTGAGGATGAAGGGGTGTTGCGGATGGTGGCGGGCAGGCTGGAGGAAGCCTTGGAGCGCCTTTCCCACCTGGACACCCTGAGCCGGACCCGGGAAGCAGCCCTAAGGGCCTTGGCCCGGGCCCTCGAGTACCGGGACCTGGAAACCAAGGGGCACACCGAGCGGGTGGCGGAACTTTCCTTGCGGCTGGGAAGGGCCGTGGGGTTTCCCGACCTGGAGGGCCTTCGCTTGGGAGCCTACTTCCACGATCTGGGCAAGCTGGCCCTGCCCGACAGGATCCTCCGCAAGCCTGCGGTCTTGCAGGCCGAGGAGTGGCGGGTGGTGAGGACCCATCCTGAGGTGGGCCTGGATATCCTCAAGAATCTGCCGTTTCTTCCAAAAACCACCTTAAACGTGGTTCTTTACCACCATGAGCGCTGGGATGGCTCGGGCTACCCCAAGGGGCTAAAGGGGGAGGAAATCCCCCTCGAGGCCCGCATCTTTGCGGTGGCGGATGTGTACGACGCCCTCCTTTCCGAGCGGCCCTACAAGCGGTCCTGGACCCCCGAGGAAGCCCAGAAGGAACTTGGGGCCCAGGCTGGAAGGAGCCTGGACCCCAAGCTGGTGGCGGTGTTTTTGGACCTAGCCCGCTAGCCTACTCCACGGTGACGCTCTTGGCCAGGTTCCTGGGCTGGTCCACGTCCCGCCCCAGCAGGACGGCGATCTCGTAGGCCAGAAGCTGCAGGGGCACCACGCTCACGATGGGGGCCAGAAGGGGGTGGACCTCCGGCACGGGGAACACATCCTGGGCCAGTTTCCCGATCTCTCCATCCCCCTCGGTGGCGATGGCGATCACCTTGCCGCCCCTCGCCCGCACCTCCTGGATGTTGGACAGGGTCTTCTCGTAAAGGGGCCCCCGGGTGGCCAGGACCACCACCGGCAGGTGCTCGTCGATCAGGGCGATGGGCCCGTGCTTCATCTCCCCGGCGGGGTAGGCCTCCGCATGGATGTAGCTGATCTCCTTGAGCTTCAGGGCACCCTCATAAGCCGTGGGGGCCTGCACGTGCCGACCCAGGAAGAGGAAGTCCTGGGCCTGGTGGTACTTCTCCGCCAGGTGGGCGATGAGGGGACGTTTTTCTAGGACTTCCTCCACCAACCGGGGAAGCTTGCGCATCTCCTTCAGGAGGACCTGGGCTTCTTCCTTGCTGAGGATTCCCCTCCTTCGGCCAAAGTGGATGGCCAGCATGGCCATGGCGGAAAGCATGGCGATGTAGGCCTTGGTGGAGGCCACCCCGATCTCGGGGCCCGCGTGGATGTAGAGGACGTCCTCCACCTCCCGGGTGATGCTGGAGCCCTTGGCGTTGATGACCCCCAGGGTCCTGGCCCCCTTGGCCTTGGCTTCCCGTAGGCCCTCCAGGGTGTCTATGGTTTCCCCCGACTGGCTGATGGCGATGGCCAGGGTTTTAGAGTCCACCACGGGGTCCCGGTAGCGGTACTCGCTGGCCACGTCCCACTCCGTGGGGATGCGGGCCAGGGCTTCCAGGAGGTACTTGCCGTACCAGCCGGCGTAGGCGGCGGTGCCGCAGGCGATCACGTGGATGCGGTCGATGGCCAGGGGGTCGAGGCCAAGGCCGAGCTCCACATCCCCTTCCTCCTCCCTGAGGCGCCCCCCTAGGGTGTTTTCCAGCACCCAGGGTTGCTCGTAGATTTCCTTGAGCATGTAGTGGGGGAAGCCTCCTTTCTCAGCGGCCTCGAGGGTCCAGTCAATCTCCACCACCTCCCGGGGTAGGGGATGGCCCTCGAGGTCCGTGACCACCACTTCCTCCCGGGTGATGCGGGCCAGGTCCCCGTCGTGCAGGAAGATGACCCGGCGGGTGTAGGGAAGGAGGGCGGGCACGTCCGAGGCTAGAAAGTTCTCCCCCTCCCCCAGGCCGATGACCAGCGGGCTCACCGTGCGGGCGGCCACCAGCTCCTGGTGGTCCTTGTGAACCGCCACCACCGCATAGGCCCCCCGCACCTCCTTAAGGGCCTCCCTAAAGGCCTCAAAGAGGTCGCCCTGGTACTTTTCCTCTATCAGATGGGCCAGGACCTCGCTGTCGGTATCCGAGGCGAAGCGGTGCCCCCGCGCCCTTAGGGCCTCCTTAAGCTCCAGGTAGTTTTCAATGATGCCGTTATGGATCACGGCGATGGTGCCGTCCTCCGTGGTATGGGGGTGGGCGTTGGGGTCGGTGGGGGCACCATGGGTGGCCCAGCGGGTATGGCCTACCCCCAAGGGGCCTTCCAGGTGCTCCTCTTTAAGAGCCCTTTCCAGGGCGGAAAGCTTCCCCGAGCGCTTCACCACCTTAAGCCCCTCCGGGGTCCGCACCGCTACCCCGGCGGAGTCGTACCCCCGGTACTCTAACCTCCTAAGGCCATCTATGAGCACATCGGTGGCGTTGCGAAAACCGATATAGCCTACGATCCCACACATATAGCGTCCTTGGGGGTGGCCAGGCGCTTGGCCACCCAGAACCTCCCATCCTTTCGCCCTGCCCCGCGGTTGTCCCTCCAGAGGGCTTTCCCTTGGGGCTTTTCTCAGGCGGGCGGGGCGGGCACACCCCGGGCGGCATCCGCGGATTCCTCGATCTTTCCCGGTCTTGGCCGGTTATCCCCATTCTCGGGGTCCGCCACCTCGTCAGGCCTTTTCGGCCCCCTGCGCTTCCCGCCTTCCTCCTGCCTTTGGCTTGCCGGCTTTTTGCTTCCTCCCACCTCCCTCCTTCGGCGGAGTATAGCAAAACCTTAAGGCCAAAAGGCTTGACAAGGTCTGGGTGAGGCTTTTATGATACCAGCGGACGCAAGGTGAAAGTTCTTTCTTAGAAGCCAAGTCTTGCGTCCCGGAAGGCACCCTTTGGGGAGGAAACGCGGCAACTCGCCCAAAGCGGAGCTTCCGAAACCCTAAAGGGGGTGTAAGGAAGTATGAAGAAAAGGCTAGTCATGCTACTGGCGGGGCTTTTGACCGTGCTCTCCATGGGCTTCGGTCTAGCCCAGTTCTCCGACGTGCCCGCCGGCCACTGGGCCAAGGAGGCGGTGGAGGCCTTGGCGGCCAAGGGGCTTGTCATTGGCTTCCCCGATGGCACCTTCCGGGGTAACGAGTCCCTCACCCGCTACCAGGCGGCCCTCATCATCTACCGCCTCCTGCAGCAGATTGAGGGGGAGCTCAAGGCCAAGGGTGAGTCCCCCACCATGCAGGCCATGTCCTCCGAGGACCTCGAGGCCCTGAAGAACGCCGTGCAGGAGCTGGCCGCAGAGCTGGCTGCCTTGGGTGTGCGGGTCTCGGCCCTGGAGGATAGCGCCGCCACCAAGGAGGACATCGCCCGCCTCGAGGCCATGATCCAGGAGCTCAAGGCCCAGCCTGCCCCTGAGCCTGGCATGGACGCTGCTGCGCTTCAGGACCTGGCCGACCGGGTGGAGGCGGCCTCCATCGCCGCCGATACCGCCCTAGCCCAGGCCCAGCAGCTGGCCGAGCAGCTGGATGCCTTGGCCCAGGATGTGGAAGGGGTGAAGGGCGACCTGGCTTCCCTCCAGACCCAGGTGGAGGCCAACGCCCAGGCCATCCAGGCCCTTAACGAGCTGGCCGTCCTCCTCAACCAGGATGTCCTCTCCCTGCAGGACCGGGTGACCGCCCTGGAGAAGGGCCTGGCTGACCTGCAGGGGATTGACTTTGAGCAGTTTGCCTCCAAGGAGGACGTGGCCGCGGTGCAGGAGTTCGCCGCTGCCCTCCGCTCCGACCTGGTGGGCCTCTCCGAGAAGGTGTCCAAGCTCGAGGGCACCGTGGGTGATCTCTCCGGCAAAGTGTCCAAGCTGGAGCGGAACGCCTTCACCATCAGCGGGAGCCTGAGCTTGGGCTTTGGGGCCTTTGCCGGGTCGGGTGGCGCAAACAACAATTTCGATATCGACAGGGTGTTCTCCTCCAACTTCTCCACGGGTGATGGCAACGGTAACGGGCTCGTGGTGGATGAAGCAGATCTGGGTAAGAACGCCGAGGGCGAAACTACAGCTACCCTCAGCCTCACCCTTAAGACCAATGCTCTTGATGCCAAGTCTAGCCCCGGTGGGTATAACGCTTACCCCGGCCTGGTGCAGTTCAGCATTACGGGTAGCTGGACGAACCCGTCTGGTGGCTCGAATGCCACAGCCGGGCCCAATCTTGTGGTGGACACGGTCGCCACTACCTTGGCTGTAGCCAAGGATCAGTCCTTATCCTTCTCCTTCGGCCGTTCCGTCAAGACCAAGTTCAGCGAGTACGTCTTTGACAACGACGGCGTAAGCTACGGCCACGGTTTGGTGGCCACCTACAAGCCTGGTGTTCTGGGGGCTACTGTCACGGGTGTATACGCTTCTAAGCTTGGAGCCAACGGGGATAATCTTTACGCCCGGGGTGCGGGCCTAGCCCTTTCTCCCATGCAGGGTTTCTCCCTCAGGGGTGCTGTGGTGCAGCAGGGCACTGACATCCTGGGTGGCGGAGGCATGCCCGTTACCGTCTACGGGGTAGGGGCTGATCTGGCTCTGGGCTCGGTGGCCCTTTCCGGTGAGTACTTCTCCTCTGATGCGGCAGCCAACGCCAACGGCTACTACGTGAAGGCCAAAGCTGGTGTGGGCCCGATTACGGTGGAGGGGAACTACCGGAGCATCGGGGCCGGCGTGACCTTTGCCAACATGCTCTCTTACGATGCCGATCCCGCCAACAGTGCCAACGCTGCTCCCTTCCATGCCGACCAGCAGGGCTATGGGGCCAAGGCTACCGTGTCCCTGGGCGCCATTACCCTGGGTGGCTTCTACGACACCTACACCGGTACAGGAGCCCGCACCGCGTATGGGGCGGAGGCTGGCTTGAAGTTCGGCGCCTTCAGCCTGAGCGGCTACTACCGGGTGGTCGATGCAGGTAACGACGGCACTCCGAATGACAGCGCCGCAAAGGAAACTGCTGCCAGCAACAGCTACGTTTCCTCCGGTAGCGACTATACCCAGTACGGTGCCAAGCTGAGCCATGACGGCAAGGCCGAAGGCGCTTTGATCAAGGGCTTGAACCTCACCGCTTCTTACGATGTACGGCCGCAGTTTGCCCCTGGGGCCAGGACCGATATCGCTGTGTACGGGGACTTCTCCCTTTCCTTGGGCATCCTGAAGGCCACGCTCCTTGGGCGTTACCACAGCCAGGATGTGGCTGGTGCTCCGGCGAGCAGCTACACCACCATCAAGTACGGGGTGAAGGCTGAGACCGAGGCCCTGGCCATTCCCTTGAAGCCCAGCCTCTTCGGGGAGTACGTGGCCCGTAGCACGGATGGTGGCACTGCGGATAACGCAGAAGCTAAGTACGCCGTGGGCCTCAAGCTCAACGAGTTCCTCTTCCCCAACTCCAGCTTTGAGGCTAAGTACGGCTCCTACACTGCCAGCAACGTGAACGCCATCCTCGTGGGTAACGCGGAGAAGGCCTGGGATCCCAGTGTAGACCATCTCTACGATGACAGGGTGAATGCTTCCGGTGTGAACGGCAGCGTTACCGGCTTCTATCTGAGCTGGAGCTACTGGGACCTTGTTATGTCCTACGCGGACTTCGTGGTGGATAACAACGGTAACCCTGAGTACGGCCGGGGCTTCAAGATCAGCTACAAGGTGAACTTCTAGCGCCCCCTGGGTCCCAGGGCCCCCGCCCGAAGGGCGGGGGCCTTTGCTATGGTGGAGGTATGCCCTTCCGCTACCAGGGGCCCACTCCCAAGGGGGACCAGCCCAAGGCCATCCGGGAGCTTTTGGAGGCCTTGAGGGATGGGGAGCGCTTCGTCACCCTCCTCGGGGCCACGGGGACGGGGAAGACGGTGACCATGGCCAAGGTAATCGAGGCCATGGGAAGGCCTGCTTTGGTGCTGGCTCCCAACAAGATCCTGGCGGCCCAGCTGGCCGCGGAGTTCAGGGAGCTCTTCCCGGAAAACGCCGTGGAGTACTTCATCAGCTACTACGACTACTACCAGCCCGAGGCCTACGTGCCGGGGAAGGACCTCTACATCGAGAAGGACGCCAGCATCAACCCCGAGATCGAGCGCCTGAGGCACTCCACCACCCGTAGCCTCTTAACCCGCAAGGACGTGGTGGTGGTGGCCTCGGTTTCCGCCATCTACGGCCTCGGCGACCCCCGGGAGTACAGGGAGCGGAACCTGGTGGTGGAGCGGGGGGCGGTTTACCCGCGGGAGGCGCTTTTGGAAAGGCTTTTGGAGCTTGGGTACCAGCGAAACGACATCGACCTCTCCCCGGGCCGGTTCCGGGCCAGGGGGGAGGTCTTGGAGATCTTTCCCGCCTACGAGACCGAGCCCATCCGGGTGGAGCTCTTTGGGGACGAGGTGGAGCGCATCACCCAGGTCCACCCCGTCACCGGGGAAAGGCTCAGGGAGCTTCCCGGATTCGTCCTCTTCCCCGCCACCCACTACCTAAGCCCGGAAGGGCTTGAGGAGATCCTGAAGGAAATAGAAAAGGAACTCTGGGAAAGGGTCCGCTACTTTGAGGAAAGGGGCGAGGTCCTATACGCAGAGCGCCTCAAGGAGCGCACGCTTTACGACCTGGAGATGCTTAGGGTCATGGGCACCTGCCCGGGGGTGGAGAACTACGCCCGCTACTTCACCGGCAAGGCCCCGGGGGAGCCTCCCTATACCCTTCTCGACTACTTCCCCGAGGACTTCCTGGTCTTCCTGGACGAGTCCCACGTGACCGTGCCCCAGCTTCAGGGGATGTACCGGGGGGACTATGTGCGCAAGAAGACCCTGGTGGACTATGGCTTCCGCCTGCCGAGCGCCTTGGACAACCGCCCCCTTCGCTTTGAGGAGTTTTTGGAGAGGGTGTCCCAGGTGGTCTTCGTTTCCGCCACCCCGGGGCCCTTTGAGCTTCAGCACTCCGGGCGCATCGTGGAGCAGATCATCCGCCCCACGGGGCTTCTGGATCCCCTGGTGGTGGTGAAGCCCACGGAGAACCAGATCCTGGACCTCATGGAGGGGATCCGGGAGCGGGCGAAGAGGGGGGAAAGGACCCTGGTCACCGTCTTAACCGTGCGCATGGCGGAGGAGCTTACCGCCTTCTTGCAGGAGCACGGGATACGGGCCCGCTACATGCACCACGAGCTGGATGCCTTTGAGCGCCAGGCCCTGATCCGGGACCTGCGCCTGGGGCACTTTGACGCTTTGGTGGGGATTAACCTCCTGAGGGAGGGGCTGGACATCCCCGAGGTTTCCCTGGTGGCCATCCTGGATGCCGACAAGACGGGCTTCCTGAGGAGCGAGCGAAGCCTCATCCAGACCATTGGCCGGGCGGCCAGGAACGCCAAGGGGGAGGTGTGGCTTTACGCCGATACCATCTCCGAGGCCATGGAGAGGGCCATCCGGGAGACCAACCGGAGAAGGGCCCTGCAGGAGGCCTACAACCAGGAGCACGGCATCGTCCCGGAGACCGTGCGCAAGGAGGTTAGGGCCATCATCCGCCCCGAGGAGTACGGGGAGAAGGCTCCTGCGGAAGCCTGGGAGGGGGAGGACCTGAAGGAGCGGATTGCCGAGCTGGAGCTTGCCATGTGGCAGGCGGCAGAGGCCTTGGACTTTGAGCGGGCGGCGAGGCTAAGGGATGAGCTACGAGCTTTGGAAGCCCGCCTGCAAGGCCTCACGCCCCCAGAAACCCTGCCAGGAGGCCGGAAGCGGCGCAGGCGGCACTAGGCCAGAAGCAGCACGGGGTTTTCCAGGTAAAGGGCCACCCGTTCCAAAAGCTTCCGGGCGATGGGGGCCTCGAGGCCCGAGGCGGCAAGCACCCCCTCCTGGGAGAGGAAAAGGCTTGGACGACCGGAGTGCACTTCCTCCTCCCCCGCGAAGCAAAGAAGCCCCTCCCCTTCCTCCCCCTCCTGCTGGCGGAAGAGGGCGAGGAAACCGCTCATGGGCCTTACACCCCGCACCGCCTCCCCTGCCACCTGGCCCAGGAGGGGCCTTAGGGGAAGCTCCAGCTCCGCCAGGGCCTTCTCCGCCGCCTTCAGCAGGAAGGGAAGGGGGTTATGGGGCACCCCGTGGGCCTGGTGGAAGGCTTCCAGGGCTGCCTCCAGCCTCCCGGGGTCAAACCGCAGGCGCTGCACCCGCAAGAGGAAGGGAGCAGGAGCCGGGGCGGTGGTGAGGCCCGGGGCCGGGCTGGGCGGAGGGATGGGGGTAGCCGGGGCCGGAGGTTCCGGGGCAGGGAGCGCTTCCTCCAGGGCCTCTAGAGGTTCGGGAGAAGGAGCTTCCTGGGTTTCGCCGAGGAGGAGGTCTTCCTCCAGCTCCAGCTCCTCCGGTTCGGGGGAAAGCGTTTCCTCCTCGGCGGGAAGAAGGAGCTCCTCAAGTTCCTCCTCCACGGGCTCGGGGAGGAGGGTTTCCTCTTCCTCCAGCCCGGAGAGGGAAGGGGCTTGGTCTTCCCGGGCGGGTTCCTCGGCCAGGAGGAGGTCCTCCTCCAGGTCTAGGTCCAGGTCCTCCAGGAGGGCGGGCTCGAGGTCCAGCTCCTCTTCCGCCACCTCTTCCACCGCCAGGGTGGGGGCCTTGGGGGGGGTGGGGAGGACGTCCTCCAGGTCCACCCCTTCCCGGTCCAGGACTGCCTGGACCCGCTTCAACTCCTCTTCCGGGGGCAGGGGCGGGGCCTCTTCCGGCATGGGGGGCAGGTCCACCTCCCCCGCCATCACCTTGGCCAGGAAGGCCAGGATATCCCGCTCCACGATGGTGCCCTCGGGGCCGGTGCCCTGGAGCCTGCGCCAGTCAATGCCGTTTTCCTCGGCCAGGCGCCGGGCTAAGGGCGTGATCTTGGGTTCTGCCATCTTGGTCCTATGATAACAGGGTGGACGTTTCCTTTGCCCGGCTTCTGGTGGACTACTGCCTCGAGGCCCAGGCTGGCGATACCATCCTGGTGGAGGCGGAGACCCCGGCCTTGCCGCTTTTGCCCCACCTGAAGCGCCTCCTTTTGCAGAGGGGGGCCTACCCTGTCTTCCGCATAGGCTACCCCGGGGAAGGGCGGGACTTCCTCCTCTACGGGGGGGCTTGGTTGGAGAGGATACCGGAGGTGGAGCGCGCTCTTTATGAGAAAGCGGACAAGTTCCTGCGCATCCTTTCCGCGGAAAACCCCCTGGAGGGAGCCTCCCTGGACCCCGGCCTTTCCCTAAAGCACCAGCGGGCCTGGCGGCCCCTGGCCGAGCTCCGCCTGAACAAGCGCTGGACCCTCACCCTCTACCCCACGGTGGGGTATGCGGTGGGGGCGGGGATGGGGACGGAGGAGTTCCGGGAGTACCTTAAAGGGGCGTTATTCCTGGACCGGGAGGACCCGGTGGGCGCCTGGCGGGCCCTTTCCCGCTTTCAGGAGGCCTTGATCGGGAGGCTTTCCCAGGGCAGGGAGCTTCGCATCCAGGCCCCGGGCACGGACCTCAGGCTTTCCGTGGCGGGGAGGAGGTGGATCAACTCCGACGGCCGGCGCAACATGCCCTCGGGGGAGGTGTTCACCGGGCCCCTCGAGGATTCCGCCGAGGGGGAGGTGCGCTTCAACCTTCCCGCCTTCGTGGGGGGCAGGCGGGTGGAGGGGGTTTACCTGCGCTTTAAAGGGGGCGAGGTGGTGGAGGCCCGGGCGGAGGTGGGGGAGGAGTACCTGCTTGCGGCCCTGGCCACGGATGAGGGAGCCAGGCGGCTTGGCGAGATAGGGATCGGCACCAACTTTGGCCTCACCCGGCCCACCGGCCTCATCCTCCTGGACGAGAAGATGGGGGGCACCGTGCACCTGGCCCTGGGCCGGAGCTACCCGGAAACCGGCGGGAAGAACCCAAGCGCCCTGCACTGGGACCTGGTGCTTTCCCTAAGGGAAGGAAGCCTTCTTTTGGACGGCGAACCCCTGGTGGAGCGAGGGCGCTTCGTGGGCGTTTCTGAACCCCATCCCTTCTAGAGGTCCTTGCGTTCAAAAACCAAGGCTGCCAGGAAGGTGAAGCCCAGGGTGTAGATGAGGAGGAGGGGCAGGCCGAGCCCCGCCGCGCTGGGCCTTAAGTGGAGGTCCAGGTAGGTGGTGAGGAGGAAGGGGGTAAGGGCGGGGAAGGCCACCAGGAGGCGCATGAGAAGCAGGGTGGCCACCGCCGCCAGGGCGCTTGCCGTGGTGGAGAGGAAGACCGTGGCGTAGAGGAGGGCCAAGGCGGCGAGGGGTAAGAGGACGATCCCCGCCAGGAGGTGGGCGGAAAGGAGCTGGCCAAGGGCCTCTTGGGTGCTCAGGAAACCTACCCCGGCGAACCCGCCTGCCCCAAGCCCCGTGCCCCCGTAGAACCCTCCTAGCCCGTGGGGCAGGCCTGCCAGGAGGCTTCCCAGGAAGCTCGCCCCCAAAAGGACGAAGGGGTAGAGGAGGGCAGAGAGGAGCTTGGCCAGGATCAGCCGGGTCCGGGGGAGGGGGTGGAGGAGGAGGCTTTTCAAGGTGCCTTGGGCCACCTCGCTTCCCAGGGACTCGCTGGCCGCCATGACCACCAGAAAGGGAAAGAGGAACTCCATCCCCGCCATCAGGCTTAGGGAAACCACCTGCCAGCCCGAGGCCAGGACCAGGCCGTACACTTCCTTAAGCCCCGGGGCCAGGGCCCACAGGAAGGGAAGAAGGAAGGCGGCCAGAAGCCCAAGCTGCACCGAGCGCAGGCGGAAGAGCTTGTAGAGCTCAAAGGCCAGAAGCCTAAGCATGCTTCACCCTTTCCTGGTAGTAGAGCCTCAGATCAAAGCCTTGGGGATGGAGGGCCTTCACCCGGTACCCTTCCCTGAGGAGGGCTCCTAAGGCGGCCTCCGCCTCACCCTCAAAGAGGATGGCCTGCCCTTGGATCCTGGCCGAGGCCACCTGGGGCAGGGTCTTCAGGAGGGCCAGGGCGCCTTCCAGGGGCTCGGCCTCGAGGCGGTAGGCTTTCCGCCCCTCGGGGACCACCTCGTCCAGAAGTCTCCCTCCTCCCAGGATCCCCACCTTGTGGGCGTACTGGCTCACCTCCTCGAGGTGGTGGGTGGAAAGGAGCACAGCCACTCCCTCCCGGGCCATCTCCTGCAAGAGGCTATGGACCAGCTCCACCCCCTCGAGGTCCAGGCCACTGGTGGGTTCGTCCAGGACCAGGACCCTGGGCCGGTGCAGGATGGCTGCCGCCAGGCCCAGGCGCTGGCGTTGCCCCAGGGAGTAGCTTCCCACCTTCTGGTCGGCCACGGCGAGGAGCCTTAAGCGAGCCAGTACCTCCGTGATTCGGCCTTCCTCCTTCACCCCGGCCAGGTAGGCCCGCATCCTGAGGTTCTCCCGGCCCGTGAGGTAGGGATAGAAGGCGGCCGGAGCCTCCACCACCGCCCCCAGGTGGCGCCGGGCCTGGGGGTTTTGGTGCACATCCTCCCCCAGGAGGAGGGCCCTTCCCTCGCTGGGAAAGGCCAGGCCGGTGACCAGGCGGATAAGGGTGGTCTTCCCCGAGCCGTTGGGTCCCGCCAGGGCGTAGACTTCCCCGGGGTGCACGGAGAAGCTTATCTTCTCCAGGATGGGCTTGCGCCCGTAGCGCTTGCCCAGGCCCTCTAGCCTTAGGGCTTCCATGGGTGCTATACTACCCAAGCCCCCGGTCCAGCGCGACGGTCCGGGCGTGAACCGGGTCAGGTCCGGAAGGAAGCAGCCCTAAGCGCCACGGGTCGGGTGCCGCTGGGGCGCCGGGGGCAGTTATCCACAAGGTTATCCACAGGCCAAAAGAACCCATGAATAGCGGACCCAGGAGCAAAAAGGGCCTTGGGGACGAGGATTTTTCTCACCGCCTTTCCTTGGCCTGGATGCGGACCACCCCCTTTTCCACAAGCCGGGCCACCTCCTCCGGCGTATAGCCTGCCTCCCTCAGCACCGCCTCCGTGTGCTCCCCGAGGAGGGGCGGGGGCAGGGAGGGGCTTGCCGGGGTGCGGGACAGGAAGCGCAAGGGGTTCGCCAGGGTGGGCAGGGCTTCCAAGAGGGGGTGGGGAAGGGTCCAGATGGCCCCCCGGGCCTGGGCCTGGGGGTCTTGGAAGGCTTCGGCCAGGTCGTTCACCGGGGCGGCGGGGATGCCCTTCTCCCTGAACCTTTCCAGCCAGTGGGCACGGGGTTGGGTCTTGAGCACCTGGGAAATCGCCTCCACCACCTCCTTTCTTGCCTCCACCCTCTTTGCGTTGGTGGAAAACCGCGCCAGGAGGTCCGGCAGGTCCAGGACCTGGCAGAGCCTGGCGAACTGCTCGTCGTTCCCCACCGCCAAAACCAGCCAGCCGTCCGCCGCGGGAAAGGCCCCGTAGGGCACGATCTGGGCGTGGGCGTTGCCCAGGCGTTTGGGGGGTTTGCCCGTGAGGAGGTAGCTTTCCCCCAGGTTGGCCAGGGCGAAGAGGCCCACGTCAAAGAGGGAAAGGTCGATGTGCTGGCCCAGGCCGCTTTTTTCCCGCTCGTAGAGGGCGGAAAGCACCGCCACCGCCCCCATCATCCCCGTCATCACGTCGATCCAGGCCACCCCCACCTTCATGGGAGGGCCTTCCGGCTCCCCGGTGACGGACATGATGCCGGTGTAGCCCTGCAAGGCGGCATCGTACCCGGGTTCCTGGGCCCTGGGTCCCGTGTGGCCGAAGCCGGTGATGGAGAGGTAGACCAGGCGGGGGTTAAGCTCCCTCAGGCTTTCATAGTCCAGGCCGTAGCGCCTCAGGTCCCCGGTTTTGAAGTTTTCCACCAGGACATCGGCCCTTTGGGCTAGCCTGCGCACCACCTCCTGGCCCTCGAGGGTCTTGAGGTCCAAGGCCAGGCTCTTCTTACCCCGGTTCACGGAGAGGAAATAGGCGCTTTCCCCCTTCACGAAAGGGGGTCCCCAGCCCCGGGTCTCATCCCCCCAAGGGGGCTCCACCTTGATCACCTCCGCCCCCAGGTCGGCCAGGATCATGGTGCAAAGGGGCCCCGCCAGCACCCGGGAGAGGTCCAGCACCTGGATGCCGGAAAGAGGTTGCATGGGAGCATCTTAAGGCCCAGGCCCCTGTGGGGTATATTGGGCACGTGGGCCGGGCTTTGGGGCATCTTCTGATCTTTTTGGCCTTGTTTTTCGTCCTCCTTCCCTTTCTCTGGATGGCCTACGCCGCCTTCATGCCCAAGGAGGCGGTGTACTCGGGGGAGCTCTTCTCCAAGGTGGGCTTTAGCCTGGAAAACGTCCAGGGCCTGGCCAAGGAGGGCTTTTGGGGCCGGCTCTTCTTCTCCCTGGGGCTTTCCTCGGGGGTGGTGCTCCTTCAGCTCTTCACCGCCCTTTTGGCCGCCTACGCCTTAAGGGCGGGGCTTGGGCTTCTACCCTTTTACCTGGTGCTTATGGCCATACCCGCAGAACTCCTCCTGGTGCCCCTGTACGGCATCCTCAAAGGGCTTTCCCTCCTGGATACCGCCTTGGCCTTGGCCTTGCCCTTCGCCGCAAGCCCCTTCGTCATCTACCTGGTCTACCAGGCCATGCGGGCGGTGCCGGAGGAGCTTTTGGAAGCCGCCAGACTCGATGGAGCGGGGCACCGGGTGCTGCTTTTCGGCATCCTTTTCCCCTTGGTGCGCCCCACCCTGGTGGCGGCTGGGGTGCTGGCCTTCGCCGCCCACTGGAACCTGGTGCTCTACCCCAGGGTGATGGTTTCCGACCCCAGGTTCTGGACCTTGCAGACCTGGCTTACGGACCTGCAACGCAAGTACCCCACCGACTGGGGCCTCCTTTCCGCCGCCGCCCTTTTCTCCGTCCTTCCCATCGCTTTGCTCTACCTTGTCTTTGAGAGGCGGGTGGTGGCCACCTTTGAGGAAGGGCTTAAGGGGTGAGCAAGGCTCTGGTGGGGTGGAGAACTCCTCCCGGCTTCCCCTGAGGAAGGCTTCCTGCCGGGTTCTTTTCCGTCCCGACTGGGCTTCGCTGCGGGGCTTGAAAGATCTGTGCACGGGGCCCCCGAGTGTTATATTCAAGGCTAAGGGGGTGAAGCCATGCGGGTTTTCTTGGCGGCCATGGCCTTGGTGTTGGCCGGTTGTCTGCCGGTGGCGGTGTTGCGCACCCCGGAGCCTGTTTCCGGGAGGAGCCTGGCCTTTGGCCTGAGCGCGGTGGGGGTGGAGGGAGGGGTGGGGTTCATCCCCTATGCCGCGTACGCCCAGGGGGATGGCCAGACCGAGTACAACTTTTCCGTCCAGATGGGCTTCAGGGCGGGGATCAAGCACGCCCTGGCTCCGGGGTTCTCCCTGGATATGGGCCTGACCCTGCCTCTCCTGCTGGGAGGGGGTGGAGTGCCCTTGGCCCTGGATGCCGGGCTCCTCGTGGGCCTGGGGGACGTCTACCTCTCTCCCCGGGTACACTGGATAGGATTCCAGTCCCAGAATACCAGCGTGGCGGGGTTGCTCTACCAGGCCACCCTGGGCTACGCCGGGGAGGGGTTTTTAGGGGAGGGAAGCATCCTCTTCAGCGGCCAGCAAGGAGGGTTGATGCTGGTTGTTTCCGCAGCAGCGCGTTTCTAGGAGGTTAAAGGATGCGGGCCCTGGTGGTTCTGGCCCTTCTTTTGGCAGGGTGCGCGCCCATCGCTGTGCTTCGTTCGCCGGAGCCGGTGCAGGGGCATGTCTTCACCGTGGGAGGCAGTGTTTTCCCAAGCTCCCAGGGCCAGTACCCGGTCTGGGCCGTGCCGTACTTGGGCTATGCGGGAGGGAATGGCTTTTGGGAGTATAACCTCTCCGTTCAAGGGAGCCCAAGGGTGGGGGGAAAGCTTAAGCTGGCCCCGGGGCTTAGCCTGGATGGCGGCCTCAGCCTTCTGCTAACATCTCGGGGGTCTGTAGCGTTTCGCGATCTGGACGTGGGCTTGATTATGGGCGTGGATCGTTTCTACGTTTCCCCTCGCCTTCATGCGCTGGCGTATGGGGATCGCTCCGACCTGGCTTTCCAGGTGAGCCTGGGTTACTGGGGAGAGGGTTGGGTCCTGGAGGCGGGCTACCCAGGCCCCTACCTGGCCTTGGGCCTCACCTTCGGAACCGCTCCCTAAGGGCTTTGAGCCTTTCCCGCACCCGTTCTTCCCAGCCTTCCCCCGTGGCCTCAAAGAGGAGGAGGTCTTCTAGTCCCTCCGGCAGGTATCGTTGGGCGAAGCTGCCCTCCTTGTCCTCGTGGTAGTAGGCATACCCCTTGCCGTGGCCCAGGGCCCGTTGCAGGCCGGTGGGGGCGTTCCTGAGGTTCAGGGGGACGGGGGCGTGGGGGTGGGCTCCTGCGGCCTCTTCCGCCTTCTTCCAGGCGGTGTAAAGGCTGTTGGACTTGGGGGCCAAGGCCAGGTAGACCGTGGCCTCCACCAGGGCCAGCTCTCCTTCGGGGCTTCCCAGGGCCTCGTAGGCCTCCTTGGCCGCCACCGCCAGGCGCAGGGCCAGGGGATCGGCGAGGCCCACATCCTCCACCGCCACCCGGATGAGGCGCCGGGCCAGGTAAAGGGGGTCGGCCCCGGCCTTAAGAAGCCTGGCCAGATAGTAGAGGCTTGCGTCCACGTGGCTTCCCCTGAGGCTTTTGTGAAGGGCGGAGACCAGGTCGTAAAACTGGTCTCCTTCCCGGTCCATGGCGAAGCGTTCCGCTCCCAGGGCCTCCTTCACGCTGCTGGCGTCCACCCGGCCCAAGGAGGCGGCCAGTTCCAGGGTGTTGAGGGCAAAGCGGGCATCGCCTCCGGCAGCCTGGGCCAGGAGGCGGAGGGCTTCCTCCTCAAAAGGGGTCCCCGGGAGGCCCCTGGGGTCCGTGAGGGCCTTCTTGAGGAGGGCGAGGAGGTCCTCCTCGGAAAGGGGCCTTAGGGGAAAGAAGCGGAGGCGGGAGCGGAGGGCGGGGGTGAGCTCAAAGGCGGGGTTTTCCGCGGTGGCCCCGATCAGGGTGAGGAGGCCGGACTCCAGGTGGGGCAGGAGGGCGTCCTGCTGGGTGCGGTTGAAGCGGTGCACCTCGTCCAGGAAGAGGACCAGGCCCCCTTCCCTCCGGGCTCTTTCCACCACCGCCCTTACCTCCTTAACCCCAGCCTCCACCGCGGAAAGCCTTAGGAAGGGCTTGCCCACCCCTTCCGCCAGGATCTGGGCCAGGGTGGTCTTGCCCGTGCCCGGGGGGCCGAAGAGGACCATGGAGGAAAGCCTTTTCGCCTCCAGCATCCGCCTTAAAAGCCCTTGGGGCCCCGTGAGGTGGGGCTGGCCCAGGACCTCGTCCAGGGAACGGGGCCTGAGGCGCTCGGCTAGGGGCTCCATCCCCCTCATGCTAAGGCCAGGATAAGGGGAGGCATGGTAGGCTTGGAAGGAGCATGCGCTGGCTTTTCCTCCTGCCCTGGGGCCTCTTCCTTTTGGGGCTTGCACCCCTGGCCTTGGCCGAACCCCTGGGCCAGGTGGAGCGGGGGCTTGGCCTTCTCCTTGCCGCCCTTTTGCTGGCGGCGGCGGGAAGCCTGTACTCCCGGTTCCCCGTGGCCTTTTCCGTGCAGTTCTTCCTGGTGCTGGGCCTTGGCCTCCTGGCGTTCCAGCTGGCCTTGGAAAGCACCCTGGCCTTCGCGGGGTTGGGGGGTTCGGGTTACACGGCCCTTGGGGGGATTCTGGGGGCCTTGGCCTTGGGCCTGGCCTTCTTCCTGGGCACTGGCAGGGAGGCTCCCCTTTTGCCGGCCCTCGAGGAGGTGGGGACCCGGGAGGACCTCCTGCGCCTGGCCGGGGCCTTGGAGGGGTTGGCCCTTAGGCGCCCTCTGGTGCTGGTGTACCTTTCCACCTCCGCTCCTCCCGAGCGGCTTCAGGCGGAGCTTCGCCGGGGGGACTTGGCCTTCCGCCTGGCGGGAGGGTATCTTCTGGTTCTCCAGGGAAGCCGGCCTGAGGATGCGGCGGGGCTGGTGCGAAGGCTTAAGGAGCGGTTTCCCCTTTCCGCCTACGCCGTGGAGCGCTGGCAAGGGGGGAGCCTGGAAAGCGTGCTGGCCCGCCTCGAGGCCGAGGCCCTTCTCCAGTCCTGAGCGTTTTGGTGTAGGTGGTAGAGGCTACACCGACCCCAGGGTGTACGGGTTTTTTCTTTACCTTGATGCGCCTGCCCCTCCCGCCCCTTACCCTTAGGCTCAGGGAGGTCAAGATGGAGCAGGCCAAGGAGATCAGCCAGGCGTGGCAGGAAGCCCTGGAAACCTACGGGGAGCGGGAAGAGGAGTAGACGGGAAGAAAGCCCAAACCGGGTCCCGTGGGACCCGATTTTTTCTACACCAGGCGGCTTCGCAGCCAGCTGGAGGCAAAGTCGATCAGGTTCACCACGATGACGATGGCGATGATGCCGATCACCATCTGGTCGTAGTGGCCCGCATCCATGGCACCCTTGATGAAAAAGCCAATCCCCCCGGCCCCCACCAAGCCCAGGACGATGGACACCCGGAAGTTGATCTCAAAGCGGTACAGGGTATAGGACACGAAAAGGGGAAGCACCTGGGGCAGAATAGCCCAGCGGAGCACATTGCTCCCGCTGGCCCCCACGCTCTCCAAAGCCTCGATGGGTCCTTTATCCACGTTCTCTATGGCTTCGGAGTAAAGCTTGCCCAGATCGGCGATGGAGTGGATGGCCATGGCCAGCACCCCGGCGAAGGGGCCCAGGCCCACCGCCGCCACCAGGATCAGGGCCAGGATCAAGGTGTCCACCCCCCGGTCCACGTTGTAAAAGCCCCGCATCAGATAGAAGAGAACGCGGAGCAGGGGGTTCTGGAAGGTGAGGTTGCGGGCGGCGAGGAAGCTGGTGGGCAGTGCGAATAAGGCGGCCAGCAGGGTGCCCACCAGGGCGATTTCCAGGGTCAGGAGCATCTCGCTGGCCACGCTCTGGAGCGGGTAGATGCCGCTTTGGGGTTGGGCCAGATTGGGGGGCCAGGCCCGGTCCAGGAAGTTCACCAGGAAGGGCCAGCCTTTGACCAGTTTGCCCAGGTCAAACTCGGTGGCGTCAAAGGCGGGAAAGACGCTGGCGGCCACCAGGGCCAGGACCAGGCCCGTGCGGAGGTCATCGGGTTGCGCCAGCTTAGGTCGGAAAAGAAGCCAGATCCCCGAGCCCATCATCACCCCCAGGAAGAGGAGAAGGGCCACGTTCCCGTAGGCGGTGGACTGGGGTTGCAGGAGCCGGTAGCCTGCCTGGGCCACCTCCTGGGGCAGGCGCCCCTCGTTGAGGCCCGTGAGGTCCCGGATGGGCTTTAAGGGGGGAAGCCCGATTTCTTCCCGCACCCGGTTTAGCTCCTCCAGGCCCTGGTTGTATGCCGCCACCAGCTTTTCTTCGGTCCCGGGCTCGGCGGGAAGGATGAGCTTGTAGTAGCCCTCCATCCGGGGAAAGTAGGTGTGGGCCTGGGGGGAGTTGAGCCAGGCGAAGGTGGAAAGGGCCAGGGCCACCCCCAAGGGTAGCCAAAGCCCAGCCTGTTTCCTGCGCCAGACGGCCAGGAGCACGAAGGGAACCAGGAGGCTTAGGGCCACCACCCCCTCCATAAGCCCCGGGAGGGGTTTAAGCCGCACCAGGTGGGCAGGGCCCTGGAGGAAGACCAGAAGGCTTGCAAGAGCCAAGCCCCCACCCAGCACGCCTCCGACACCTGCGGCCCGCCCGCCGAAGTGGGCTAGGAGCAAGGCCAAAAGGGCTCCTAAGAGAACCAGGGCTAGGTGGGGGGCCATGGGGAGGAGGGCCAGGAGGGTGGGCCCCAGGGTTTCCCGGGAAAGGTATCCCACGGCCTCCACCACCGGGAAGGTGGGGGTGGCCACCAGGAGACCCAAGGCCGCAGCCACCAGGTAGCGGCGCATGGAACCCCGGCCCAGGCCGAGGAGGCCCGCCAGTGCCAGACCCAGCAGGAAAACCGCCACGTTCATAGAGCCTCCAGGTTGCCTGCGTAGACCATCCGCTCCACCTCGAGGGTCAGGGCCTCCACCGGACCGTCAAAGACCAGCCTTCCCCGGTTGAAGGCCAGAATGCGCCGGGCGTAGCGCCGGGCCAGTTCCAGCACGTGGATGTTCACCAGGACCGTCACCCCTTTTTCCTGGTTGTACTCCTTGAGGATGCCCAGGATCACGTCGGAAAGCCTGGGGTCCAGGCTGGCCATGGGTTCGTCCGCCAGGATCAGCTGGGGTTCCTGGGCCAAGGCGCGGGCGATGGCCACCCGCTGTTGCTGGCCCCCGGAAAGCTGGTCGGCCCGGGCCTGCTCCTTTCCCTGAAGCCCTACCCGACGAATCTGCTCCAGGGCGATGGCGGTATCCTCCTCCCGGTAGAGCCCAAGAAGCCCCTTCCACGTGGGCAGGTAGCCCAGGCGCCCGTGAAGCACGTTTTCCAGGACGGTGAGGCGCTGCACCAGGTTGAACTGCTGGAAGATGAAGCCCACCTTCCGGCGGAAGGCCTGGAGCTCCTTGCGAGAAAGCCTGGTCACCTCCACCCCTCCCACCCACACCTCGCCGGTGGTGGGCTCCACCAGGCGGTTTAAGGTGCGCAAAAAGGTGCTCTTCCCCGCACCCGAGAGGCCGATGATGGCCACGAAGTCGCCCTGGGGTATGGAGACGTTCACCTCCGAAAGCGCCCGGGTCCCGTCGGGAAAGACCTTGCTCAGGTTCTTGACCGTGATCATGTTTCCTCGGCTTCCCCAAAAAGGCCCCCAGGGGGTCCTGGGGGCCCGGAGGGTCAAGGCCTCACTTATCCTGGCCGGAGATGCGCCGGGCCTCACGCACCACGTCGTAATCGCTATCCTTGGCCGGGACCATGTAGTCGATGCGGTAGAGGTTTTGGAGCAGGGTGCATTTGGGCGCCTGGCAACGCTGGATGGCGGCGGCGATTCCCTTGGCCAGGTTGGGGTACTTGCTGAGGAAGTCCTTGGCCACAGAGAAGGTGTCGCCGGGGATGGGCTTGGAGTAGAAGATGGCGGTGATCTGCCGTGCCTCCTCGGGTTTTAGGAACTGGGTCCAGGCCCCGGACTTGTTCTTGTCGTCGTTGGCGAAGGTGGCGGCGGCGTCCACGGACTTGTTGAGGACCGCCAGCACAGCAGCGTCGTGCTTGCCGGCGAAGACCTGCTTGGCGAAGAAGGTGTCGGGGTTGATGCCCCGGCTCACCAGAGCTGCCCGGGGGAAGACGTAGCCGGCGGCGGAGAGGGGGTCTACCCAGGCGATGGTCTTGCCCTCGAGGTCCTCGATCTTCTTGATCCCCGAGTCCTTGCGCACGATGATGGCCGACCAGTAGTAGGGGCTGCCGTTCCGCACCGACTTGAGGAGGACCTCCGCCCCCGCTTCCCGGTGGGCCAGCACGTAGCCGTCGGGGGGGAAGAAGGCGAACTCCAGCTTCCCCGCCCTCATGGCCTCGATGAGGCCGCGGTACTCGGTGGGGACGAAGATCTCCACCTCCACCGTCCCCCTGAACTCCTTCTCGATGTAATCCGCGATGGCCTGGGCGGCCGCCTTGAGCTGGTCGGAGTTCTGGGTGGGGTTAAAGCCGATGCGCACCTTTACCGGGGCCTGGGCAAGACCCAGGCCAAGGCCCAGAAGGGCCAAAAGGAAAAGCATGAAACGTTTCACAGGCCGATTCTACACCGCCCGGACCCGGGGGCAAGGGGGGTTACTTCCCCACCAAGCGTTTGCGCTGGGAAGGGTCCAGCACCTTCTTGCGCAGGCGAAGGCTTTTGGGGGTTACCTCCAGAAGCTCATCCTCGGCCAGGAACTCCAGGGCCTCCTCCAGGGAAAGCCGCCTTGGGGGTACCAGGCGGATGTTCTCATCGGAGCCCGCCGCCCGGATGTTGGTGAGCTTCTTGGCGAGGGTGACGTTCACATCCAGGTCGTTTTCCCGCACGTGCTCCCCCACGATCATGCCCACGTAGACCTCGGTGCCCGGCTCGATGAAAAACTGGACCCGCTCCTGCAGGCGGTTCAGGCTGTAGGCGGTGGCCACCCCGGCCTCCATGGCCACGGCGCTTCCCGTGGTGCGGGTGGGGATGGGGCCGGCCTCGGGGCCGAAGCCGTGGAAGGTGTGGCTTAGAAGCCCCTCTCCTCCCGTAAGGGAAAGGAAAAGACTACGGAAGCCGAAAAGGGCCCGGGCCGGGACCACGAACTCCGCCCGCACCCTTTCCCCCACCTCCATGTGCACCATCTCCGCCCGGCGGGCTCCCAAAGCCTCCATGACGCTTCCGAAGCGGTCCTGGGGCACCTCCACCACCAGAAGCTCGTAGGGCTCGAGGCCATCCTTGGTGAGCACCCGGGGCTGGCCCACGCTGAACTCGTAGCCCTCCCGGCGCATGGTTTCCAGGAGGATGGCCAGATGGAGCTCCCCCCGGCCCCTAAGCTCAAAGACCTCGGGGCCCACCTCCTCCACCTGGAGGGCCACGTTGGTGCGAAGCTCCTTAAGGAGGCGCTCCTTCAGCTTCTGGCCCGTCACGTGCGCCCCCTCCCGTCCGGCGAAAGGGGAGGTGTTGGCGGTGAGGGTGAGGGCCACGGTGGGCTCGTCCACCTTCAGGCGGGGAAGGGCCTCAGGGGCTTCTCTGGCGGCCAGGGTGTCCCCGATTCCCACGCCCTCCACTCCCGCCAGGGCCACGATGTCCCCGGGGAGGCTTTCCTCCACCTCCACCCGCTCCAGGCCCTGGTGGGTGTAGACCGCCACCACCCTGGCGGAAAGGACCCCGTCCCCTTTCAAGATGGCCACGCTTTCCCCCTTGCGCACCCGGCCCCGGGCCACCTTGCCGATGGCGATCCGCCCCAGGTAGGGGGAGTGGTCCAGGTTGGCCACCAGAAGCTGGAACGGCCCTTCCTCCCACCTGGGTGAGGGGATGTGCTCGAGGATGGTTTGGAAAAGCTCCGAGAGGTCTTCTTTGGGCGCTTCCCGCCAGGCCCGGCCATCCCGGCCGATGGCGTAGAGGTAGGGGAAGTCCAGCTGCTCCTCCGTGGCCCCCAGTTCCACCATGAGGTCAAAGGTGAGGTTGAGCACCTCGTCGGGGCGGGCCTCCTTCTTGTCCACCTTGTTGAGGACCACGATGGGCTTGAGCCCGGCCTGGAGGGCCTTCCGCAGAACGAACCGGGTCTGGGGCATGGGGCCCTCGGCGGCGTCCACCAGAAGGAGCACCCCGTCCACCAGGGAAAGGGCCCGCTCCACCTCCCCGCCGAAGTCCGCATGGCCGGGGGTGTCCACGATGTTGATCTTCACCCCATCCCAGACCACGGCGGTGTTCTTGGCCAGGATGGTGATGCCCCGCTCCTTCTCCAGGTCGCCCGAGTCCAGGATCCGCTCCCCCTCTTCCTTGGCCAGGGCCTTGGCCTGGCGGAGCATGGCGTCCACCAGGGTGGTTTTCCCGTGATCCACGTGGGCAATGATGGCAATGTTTCTAATCTCCATGGGCGCACCCAATCCCCCCACTCTACCACGCGGGGGCGCGTAGGATAGGGGCATGGTGGTGGCCACCTTTTCCCTGGTGGCCCAGGACCCGGAAACCGGGGACCTGGGCGTGGCCGTGGCCAGCAAGTTCCTGGCGGTGGGCTCGGTGGTTCCCTTTGCCCGGGCGGGGGTGGGGGCGATCGCCACCCAGTCCTACGCCAATCCCCGCTTTGGGCCGCAGGGGCTGGCCCTTTTGGAGCAAGGGGCAAGCCCAGAAGGGGTCCTGGAGGCCTTCCGGCGCACCGATCCCGGGTTGGAAAGGCGCCAGTTCGGCCTGGTGAGCGCCCGCGGCGAGGCCCTCACCTTTACCGGAGGGGAGTGCCATCCCTGGGCCGGGGGGAGGGCGGGGAAGGGATTCGCCGCCCAGGGCAACCTCCTGGCGGGTCCCCAGGTGGTGGAGGCCATGGTGGAAACCTTCCTGCAGGAGGAAGGGGTTCCTTTTCCCGAAAGGCTCCTTCTGGCCTTAAAGGCGGGGGAGGAGGCGGGAGGGGATAAAAGGGGCAAGCAGTCCGCGGCGCTTCTGGTGGTGGGGGAGGGCAAGGGGTACGGAGGGCTTTGGGACCGGTACATCGACCTCCGGGCCGACGACCACCCGGAGCCGGTGGAGGAGCTTTTCCGCCTGCTTTCCCTCCACCGCCTCCTCTTTGAGAGGCCCAAGGAGCGCCGCCCCTTGACCCCGGAGGAGGTGCGGTGGTTGCAGGGGGTGCTCCGGAGCCTTGGGCTTTACGCAGGGGAGGTGCACGGGGAGTTTGACGAGGCCACGGAGCGCGCTTTCCTTGCCCTGATCGGCATGGAGAACCTGGAGGAGCGCTACCAGGGAGGCCCGGAGGTGGACGAGGCCACCCTGAGCTACCTCAAGAGGAGGTACCCATGGAGCTAGGGGCGGGAGGTGTGGTCTTCAACGAGAAGGGGGAGGTGCTCCTCCTCCGCGACCGCATGGGCTTCTGGGTCTTTCCCAAGGGGCACCCGGAGCTGGGGGAGACCCTCGAGGCGGCCGCGGTGCGGGAGGTCCTGGAGGAAACCGGGGTAAAGGCGGAGGTCCTGGCTCCCCTTTTCCCCACCCGCTACGTGAACGCCAAGGGAGTGGAGCGGGAAGTGCACTGGTTCCTCATGCGGGGCACCGGGGAGCCCCGCCTGGAAAAGGGGATGACGGGCCTAGGGTGGTTCAGCCTGGAGGAGGCCCGCTTGCTCCTTTCCTTCCCCGAGGACCTGCGCCTTCTGGAGGTGGCCCTTGAGCGTCTACCGCTTTGAGGACAAGCTTCCCAGGGTGCACCCCAGCGCCTTCATCGCCCCCGGGGCCTACGTGGTGGGGGAGGTGGAGGTGGGGGAGGGAGCCTCCATCTGGTTTGCCGCCGTGGTGCGGGGGGATCTGGAGCGGGTGGTGATCGGCCCGGGAAGCAACGTCCAGGATGGCGCCGTTCTCCACGCGGACCCGGGTTTTCCCTGCCTTTTGGGTGCTGGGGTTACCGTGGGGCACCGGGCGGTGGTCCACGGGGCGGTGGTGGAGGAAGGAGCCCTGATCGGCATGGGGGCGGTGGTGCTGAACGGGGCCCGGGTGGGCAGGAATGCGGTGGTGGGGGCAGGGGCGGTGGTTCCCCCGGGGATGGAGATCCCCGAGGGCGCCCTGGCCCTGGGGGTTCCAGCCCGGGTCAAGGGTCCCGCCGAGCCCCCGGGCAATGCTCCCCGGTACCGGGCCCTGGCGGAGCGGTACCGAAAGGGGCTTTTGGCCATGGACCTTCCCAGGCGTTACCGCCTTACCCTGCGAGGCCAGGATGCCCTAAACCCCTTTAGCGAGCTTCACCTCCACCTGAAGCGCACCCGGAAGGAAGCCCTGGAAGCCTTGAGGCGGGCTTCCCAGGGGTTTCCCCTGGCCCTGGAAGAGGCCCTGCCCCTGGTAGAGGAGGGTTTCCTCGCCCCGGAGTGAGCCCGAGGCTACACAGGGGGAGGAACGGAGGTGGCAAGATGGAGCGCAAGATGGTGGAGCTCGAGGATACGGGTCTTACCTTTGAAACCCACGTGGACCTGGGGCGCCTGAAGCGCCTGGCAGCGGAATGGCTGGAGGTCATCGGGGAGGATCCCAGCCGGGAAGGCCTCGTGAAAACCCCCGAGCGGGTGGCCAAGGCCTGGGCCTTCCTCACCCGGGGCTACCGCCAGGACCTGAAGGCCATCGTCAACGGGGCCCTCTTCCCCGCCGAGGGGAGCGAGATGGTGGTGGTGAAGGGCATAGAGTTCTACTCCATGTGCGAGCACCACCTCCTGCCCTTCTTCGGCCAGGTGCACATCGGCTATATCCCGGGCGAGAAGATCCTGGGCCTTTCCAAGTTCGCCCGCATCGTGGACATGTTTGCAAGAAGGCTGCAGGTGCAGGAACGCCTGGCGGTGCAGATCGCCGAGGCCGTCCAGGAGATCCTCGAGCCCCAGGGGGTGGGGGTGGTGGTGGAGGGGGTCCACCTCTGCATGATGATGCGGGGGGTGGAGAAGCAGCACTCCCGCACCACCACCAGCGCCATGCTGGGGGTCTTCCGGGAAAGCCAGAAGACCCGGGAGGAGTTCCTGAGCCACCTAAAGTGAACCCCCCCGCCTAGGCAGGGGGGCTTGGTCCGGTGCTTCTAGTCAGGGTTTTGCGGAGGCGCAGGCACCTCGCACCCCGGCACCGCCATCTCAGGGGAGATGCCTCCCACCGCAATGGGGATTTCCGCATCCCCCACGCCTTCCACGTGGATCCTCAGAATGCCGCTTTCCGCTCCCACGGGCACGCGGAACATCAAGGTGGCGGGATTCTCAGCCTGGGTGATCTCGGGGTTTTCCGCGGGCAGGCCTGGATCCGGGGGAAACAGGGCCCGGTTGATGCCGGCATCCCATTCCTCCTGCGTGCCAAAGGTGTTGCCCTTAAGGGCCATCCAATCCCCGGCCCGCACGGTGCACCCGGAGACCACATCGGGCTGGACGCTTTGGATGCGCAGCTTCCCCGTGGTCTTGATGCCCTGAGGGGCCGAGCAGGCCGCAAGGGCGAGGAGCAAGAGCCAGCCGATCTTTTTCATGCTTCCTCCAGGGTTTTACTCTGAGCAATGACCGGGGCCGATGAGGCCGTTGTTGTAGCTGTCCAAGGTGGCTGCGTACCCCTTGGCCTGGTTGGCCAAGGTCTTGCTCAGGGAGTCGGTGGGCTTATAGGTGCCGAAGAAGCCTTCCGCCCAGGCCAGGGTCGCATCCACCTCAGGGGTGGTGGAGGCTCCGTTCAGGGTGTTCAGTTTGGCGGCGATGTACTGATGGGCCAGGATGTAGTAGGCATTCCCCCTGGGTGAGGTCCAGAGAACCTGGTGATAGCTCTGGCTAGAAATGAAGAAGGGAGTATCCTCGCCTATCTTTGCCCAGGTGTCGTCGTAGGGAGCGGGGCCATAGCGGGAATGGGTCTTCCAGTAGCCCTGGGTTAAGGTGCACCCACCCGCACAGGGTACGGAAACCTTTACCGTGGCCGAGGCGGAACCCTGGGTCTGGGTGGTGGAGGTGGTGAAGGTGGCGGTGTTGTCCACCTGGTACTCCCCGCATTTATCAAAGCTGACCCAGCGCTCAAAGAAGTAGGTCTGGGAGATCACGCCCTCGGGGGTGATGCCGCTGATGGCGCTGACCGGGGTGGCCGAGGGGTCGCTTACCTGCACGCTGCCGTCCACCACCTGGGTGGGCGTGGTGAAGGCGAAGCTGGCCTGGCCCGAGGCAGTGCCGCTTTCCCCGTTGCTGGTCCAGTTCACCGTGGCGGTGTTGGTCCGGCTTTGCCCGTTGGGCAGGGCTTGGCTGTAGGTGCAGCTGAGGGTTTGCCCTGCGGGCAGGGTGTAGGGGAAGCTTACACCACAGTTAAGGGCCACAGTCTCCCCCGTGGAGAGGGTATCGCTGGGAGCTTCCAGGAGGACATCCACGCCGCCTGTGTTCTTGATGGTGACCGTGCCCTCCACCTGGAAGTCCGAATCCGTGGGCGTGCCCACCAGGTATACCGCATACTTGACCAGGTGGGACTGCCCTGAGGCCAGGGTAAGGGTTCCGCTTGCTGGGTCCGTCACCTTCTTCTCCATGGTCCAGCGGTAAGTGCGCTTGAACTTGGGCACCGCCGTCTTTTCCACCGTCACCGAGGTGCCTACCGCCACCTGGGGCTTCACGCCTTGGGGAGCCTGGGAGCAGGCTCCAAGGAGCCCCACCGCTAAAAGAATCCCGTACCAATACCGCATACCCATTCTCTCCTTTCCTGAATCCTTTACCTCAATGATTTGCGCTCTCCGAGGGGATGGCCAGGTCCAGCTGTCCTAGCCTTTCCCCGTCGGCCAGCACCAAAAGGGTGTAGCGACCGGGGCTCAAGGGCACCTCCCCGGTCCAGGTGTAGCCGTCTTCGCTCTTTAGGGCGAAGCTTTGGCCCTTTTCCGTGAGGGCCACCTGGGTGGCCCGGAAGCGCAGGGCGATCTTCACCTTGGGTCCTTCCAGGGAACTGGGGCTATAAAGGGAGCCGGAAACCACCTGAAGGAAGAGGGGAGCCTCCGCTTCCCCCTGACCCCTGGCCTTGACGGAGAGGGTGTGGAACCCCGGGGGCAGGGTCAGGCGTATCCGGGCGGCGTAGTAGTTTCCCTCCTGCCGGACTAAGGCCACCGGGCCTGAGGGCAGATCCAGGAAAACCTGCTGGACTTCCCCCTGGACCAGGGCTTTGATCTCCACCTCGGCTCCGGCGATGGGGGTGGAGGGGTCGGCGGTGGCCACCAGGCTCAGGCGGTCAGCGGTATAGGTTACCTCCACCTCCCGCTTCGGGGGTTTGGCCACCACCTGGATGGCCTTGGGGGGTGCGCTGGGATCCACCTGGGCCTGGACCCCGCCTTCCTGCCGGTAGCCCTCGGGCAGGTAGCGGGGGTCGGCGTAGACCCGGTACTCCCCCCGGAAAAGCCCCCCGATGAGGGCGCGGCCGTTGGCATCCGCCCGGGTGCAGCGCTTCACCAGCCCTTCGGCGCAGACGCCGGCGAAGGCTAGACCCTGCTCGTTTCCACCGTCCAGCACCTGAACGGCCAGGGTGGTGGCGGGGGCGAAGGGGAGGTTCTTCTCCAGGCTGGCGTTTAAGGTGACCTGTACCCGTTCCTCCCCCAGAAGGGCCAGGGTGGCGGGAAGGTTGGGGAAGGCGAGGGCACCTTCGCCTGGGGCCACGAAAAGACGGTAGCGACCCTCGGCGTCGGTGGTTTCGCAGGTTTGTCCCAGGCAGACCCTTAGCCCGGCCAAGGGAGCCTCGCCTGGATCCAGCCGCCCGTTCAGGTTTTCATCCCGGAAGGCCCTGCCCAGGATTTCGCCCCCCTTGCGGCCGCCGAAGAGGTCCACCACCTCCTTGGGCGTGGTGAAGGTGAAGGTTTGCGTGTAGGCCAGGCTGAGGCCAAAGGCGTGGCGGGTCTCCCCGGACTGCAGGAGAAGGGTATAGGAGGCTCCCAAGGAGAGGCCGGCTTCCAGGAAGTTGCGCTGGGCTAGGGCAAGGCCCAGGCGCTGGCTGGTGGCCTCCTCCAGGCGGTACTCGTAGAAAAGGCGGCTTTGCAGGCTTCCGGGCCAGAGCTGGTTCCAGGCAGCCCCGTAGAGGGTGAGGTCCCGTTCCGTTCCCCGCTTGATCAGGTACTGCCCCTCGAGGCTCCCTCCCTCCAGGGCCATCCGGAGCAAAAGACTTCCTTCCCACAAGGGGTTTTCCTGGAGGAGGTAGCGCAGGTAGCCGGAGAGGCTGAGGTTGCGGGTACCCAGGGTGAGGCTGGCCTGGTAGCCCTGGTTCTCCGGGGCCTCCCCGGAAAGCTTGCGGTTCAAGCCGTAGCCCAGGCTGAGGCTTCCGGCGTACACCCCGGGTTCGCCAAAGGTGGTGCTGAGGCTTGGGGCCAGGCCGAAGCTCCGGTTTTCCCCTTGCTGGCGGTAGCTACCCGTAAGGCTTAAGAAGGCCCCGGCCACCGGCTGGGCGTAAAGGGTAAGCTGGTTTTGCCAGAGTCCCTGGCTGGGTCCCAGCTGCAAGCTGGTGCTTCCACGAAGGCCCAAGGGGTAAAGGTTTCGGGTGCCTCCCGCCAGGCCCAGGGTGTGGAGGCCAGCCAGGGGCACACCGCCATAACTCTGGACTAGCTCTAGGTCCTGGGTCTGCCAGGTGAGGCTTTGGCTCAAGCCCAGGGAAAGGCGGTAGCCTTCCCCGGTCTGGCCGCTGAGGTCGGTGCCGAGGCCCAGGTTGAAGCCTCCCTCCAGGGGAAGACGGTAGCGCAGGCTGAGGTTGTCCTGGCGGCCCGTGGGGGCGGTTTGCGTGGAGAGGGCCCCTTGCAGGTCCAGGTTCTTGTCCAGGCTCACCGCGCTGGCCCTAAGGCCCAGGGCCTCCGGGCGGTAGGTGCCCTCGAGGCTCAGCCGCACGGGATCCAGGCGGAAGGTGGAGGCCAGGCCGAAGCCTCCCTGCCCCCCTTGGGCCCGGGCCTCCCAGCCCTCGCCCTTGAGGCTTAGGGTGAGGGCCTGGGGTGGGCGCAGGGGGTCTTGGAGGTCTCCGGTCAAGGGGCTGGTGGCGGCGGTGGCCGTCACGTAGTCCGAAAGGGCCCCGCTTACGCTGGGGGCCAGAAGGTAGCCCACCTGCCCCTGGAGCCGGCCTTGTTCCAAGGTGGCCCCCAGGCTCAAGGCCACGCCTAGGCCCAGGGTGAGCTCAGGATCCCGGCCCTCTTGGCCCCTTGCCAGCAAGGGGTCCTTGAAAAGCACGATGATCCCGGCTTCCTTGCGGGCCTCGGGCTGGGTCCTGGGGGTGACCCGAAGCTTCATGTAGAAGCGGTATCCGGCGGAGATCTCCCCCTGGGGGTTCACCAGCACCCGCACCACCCCGGTTTCCCCGGGAGCCAGGCTCAGGCCAGCGGGGTTTAAAAACACCTGGAACATGGCGGCTTCCGCCTGCAGAAGGAACTCCTCCTTTTGGTTGGAGCGGTTGCTGACGTAGACCGGAAACTCAAAAGGTCCTCCCAGGCTGGCCTCGAGGGTGGCGGGAGCGGATAGGGCCACCTGGATTAAGGGCAACACCTTTAACGCCACCTCGGTCCTGGCCACTTCCTTTTCCCCCTCGTAGGCCACCACCAAGGCCTTCCCCTGGGTGCCTGCAGCCAGAGGCGGCACCCTTAGGGTGAAGCTCAGGGTTTCCTCCTTTCCCTCCAGCACCGCCTGCCTTTCCTGGGAAAGAGCCTGCCAGCCCTCCGGGGGAAAGAGGCGGAAGCGCACCGACCCTGTTCCCTCCACCCTCAGGCTTAAGGTGAGGTAGTCCCCCGGGACCCCGGCGAGGCCAGGGGTGGGGAGGAAGTGCACCTGGGCCCAGGCTAGGCCCAAAAGAAGGGGGAAAAGAGCCAGGAAACGCCTCATCTCAAGGTTGCCTCAAGGCGGTGACCAGGGCCTGGACCACGTAGCTACCGGCGCGCTCGTTGCCGAGAAGCTCGAGGGCAAACTCCAGGTGGATTTCCAGCCAGTCCCCCGTGGGGCCCGCTTGGGTGTAGATGATCTGCGGGGTGCCGTCGGCCCTAAGCCAAAGCCCCCCGTTCACCCGGTAGAGGACCTGCCTGGCAGGCAGAAGCAAAACCCCGTTTTGATCCTTGAGATCCGGAATCTGCAGGAGGAGGCTCCACACCCCGGGGGCGTTGGAGAAGACCTGGACGGGCAGGATGCCCCCTTCCAGGTTGCTGGCGGGGTAGGTGGCGGGGAAGGCCTTGGGGGGGTAGTCCTGAAGGTCAAAGGCAATCTGGGTGGTGGGGGTGCGGAGGGCGATGGTTTCGGGGATCAAGGTCTGGACGATCCAGGTGGCCTGGGCCAGGGCTGGGGTAACCAGCAAGAGGAAAGCGGTTAGCCAACTTCTCATGGGGTCTTTCCTTTCTCCCCCTCGTCCGCAGGGGGCGCAGGAGGGGCGCTCAAGGGGGTGCGCAGGGTAAAGGGAAGGTCTGCGGCCACGTCCTTGGTGGCGTCGCCGTAGTTGAGGATGGCCAAGGCAGTGTAGTTGCCCACGGGCAAGGGACCCACCAGGGTGATGGGCAGGATGCGCACCTGGCCCGGCAGGACCACCACCTCCTCCACCTCCACCTCCGCCACCTTGCGCCCCGAGCCATCCCGCACCTCAAAGCGGCCAGAAAGCTTCTGGGCGGTGTTGCCGGTGTTCTGGTACTGGATGGCGAAGCGGTAGGGATCCTGGGAGGCCTTGGGGGGACTGGGCACGATCCCGGTGATGCGCCCGGCGGTGCTCAGGGGGGCGATGTTCACGTAAAAGACATGGGCCATGCGCACCCGGAAGGTGGCCAGGGGCACCCCGGGAGGTGGGTTGGGATCCTCGGATTCCAGGAAGAGGATGCCCCAGTGGGTGCCGGGAGTGGCCTCCTTGGGCACGGTGAGGGTGTAGGTGAGGGGCCGGCTCTGCTTGGGCTCAAGCAGGAACTCCGCCGGGGAGAAGGTGGCCCATGGGCTTGCGCTTTCCCTTAGCGAGCCCGTGGGGAGAAACTGGATCTTTCCCATGGGATCGTAGGTCCAGTCCCCCAGGCTGGCCCGTACCCGTACCGGGCGGGTGCCCACGTTGTAGACCGTGAGGGTTTGCGTGAGGACCTCCCCTGGCTTGGCTTCCTTGAGGAGTACAGGGGGTTCCACACCCAGGGTGCTTTGGGCCAGGGCGCTGAGGGCCAGGGTGAAGAGGAAGGGAAAGATTCGTTTCATGGTTCACCGAAAGGGCGAAGGCCTGGCCCTAGGGCCAGGCCTTCAAGGTCGCTTACCAAGCAGTCGTGGCCAGGGTGTAGGTGAGGTTCGCGGTGCTCTTGCCCCAGAGGTCGCTGTTGACCTTGACGGCCACCACCACCAGGTCGTCCAGCCAGCTCTTGTAGCCGCATCGCTCGGGGTCTTGGCCAGAGCGGGTTCCCGTGGGGCCGGCCTGCAGGTTGCGGGGTACCAGTTCCAGGGTGGCTCCGTTGGGAAGCTCGTAAAGCCCCGTGGGCGCGCCGAAGGTATCGCAGGGGTTGTCCTGGATGTAAAGGTGCTGGATGCCCTGGGCTCCTTGGGGGTCGTTGCGGTTCACGGTCAGGTGCCACTGCTTCCCGTTGGAGAACTTCTGCAGAACGAAGGTGCGGTAGCAGACGAAGTAGTTCTTGCTCCCCGGCACCAGTTCCCCGTCCTTATCCAGCTTGATGGGAGGATAGGCAGTCACCGCCCCGCCGCCATTGATGGCGATGTTGGGCCAGGTGGTGGGTGCGTAGCTGGTGCCCAGGGGCAGGGTCTGCACCTGGTTGTAGAAGTTATCTCCCAACTGGGTCTTGACGTCCTTGTCTGTAAGCCCATAGACGCAGACCATCTGCCCGCCGAAGTCCGGCGTGGAGTTGGGCCAGGAGGCCCCGTCCAGCCCCGTCAGGTCAAAGGTCAGGGTGGTCACGTCCAGGTGCAAAGCCGTGGCCTTGGGGAGGATGAGCTCGATGGTCTGGTTCACGGCGGCCGAGTCGGCGCCCTTGGCGTAGGCGTCGGGGCCGTTGCCCCTGGTGGGGGCCACGGTGGGAGCCTGGGCCAGGGCCAGGGGTGCCAAAACCAATACTGCTGCCAGAATGCCTTTGCGCATATTTCCCTCCGAATCTGCCCCTCGAGGTGGTGGCCTCTCAGGACGCCCTCACCCTAAGGGAAGGAGCGTTACGGAAGCGTTACAGGAAGAAGACCCGTAGCCTAGGGACCTTCCAGGGATGTGGTAGTATGGAGGGCAAGGAAGGTAACGCTTTGAAACGCGCCCTTAACGATCCCGTTTATGCCCTGCCCCTTTGTGGCCGGGCGAGGGTGCTTTACCAGGGCAAGGAGGTACGCCTTTCCCGGAAGGGGCTCGCCCTCCTTTATTACCTGGCCCTCGAGGGACCCACCTCGAGGGCCCGCCTGGCTGACCTCCTCTACGGCCACGGCTCGGCTCTGCAGAACCTGCGGGTGGAGCTCCACCGCCTGAGCCAGGCCTTTGGGCGGGAGGTGTTTCCCAAGGGGCAGGATCCCCTGAGCTTACCTTCCTGGCTGAAGCTGGAAGCCTCGGGGCACGGGGAAGCCCTGGAGGGCTTGGAGGAAGTGGGAAGCCTGTGGGAGTGGGTGCAGGAGGTGCGCGCCCGCCATGAGCACGCTCCTGGCCTTCCCTGGCGCCAGGAGCTTTTGCGGGAGCTTGCTGCCTTGCGTCCCCCCTTTCTCTTGGTTTTAAGGGGGCGGATTGGAGCGGGCCAGCGGGCCTTGGCCCAGGAGCTGGCCCGGATCCTGGGCTTGGCCTTTCACCAGAGCCTGCGTCCGGAGGGCCTGGTTTACCTGGAATCCCCTTACCCTCAGGTGCCTGTGCGGGAAATCCTGCGCTCCAAGGCTTTTCTGGTCCTGAGCCTGGACCCCGGGGAGGACCCCCGCTTCTTCCTGGAGCTAAGGGCCCACTATCCCCCAGAGCGCATGCGGGTGCTGGAGCTGGCTCCCTTAAGCTGGCTGGAGGCCCGGGAGGGGCTTTTGGCCGGGTACACCTTCCAGCAGGCGGCGGGGGCCTATTTCTTGGCGGGAGGGCAGCCGGAGTGGATACCCGAGTGGCTGGCGTGTGCCACTTCCCCCCAGCGCCCCCTGGCCCAGCTTCGCCTTAAGGCCCGCTGGCTCAGCGAGCCGGCCCGGGTGGCCTTGGAGCGGCTTTCGGTGGTCTCCGGCCTCATCCCCGAGCAGGTCTTGGATGCCCTCGGAGCCTTGCCTTACCTGGAGGAGCTGGAGCGCAAGGGGTGGCTGGTGTACCAGGGAGGGTATCGCTTCGCCAGGGAGGCGGAGCGCCGCCTCTTCTATTCCACCCTGTCCCCGGGCCGGAGGCACGAGCTCCACGAGCGGGCGGCCACCGCCTTGGCCTTGGCGGGGCGCGGCCAGGTGGAGGCTTGGCACCGAAAAGTCTTAGGGGAAAGCTACGAAAGCCTTCTTGACCCTCATCTACGGGAGGCTCTTCTAAGCGGGGGAAGGGTGTGGGCCAAAAGAGGGCTGGGACGGGAACTCGCCTTGCTCACGCAAGGGAGCGAAGGCGTCTTCCCCCTGGGGCAGGGGTTTGGCCTGGCCCTTCTGGAACCGGGGGAGAAGGCGCACCTGGACTTTTCCTCCCTGGAGGAGGAGGCGGTGTTGGAGCTTCTGGGGGAGGCCTATGCTCCTGAGGATTCCTGGGGGCTTCTTTTAAGCGTGCGGGGGGCCTGGGGGGAAGGGCACCTGCGCCTGGAGGAATCCTTCGCCCATCGGCTTCTCCTTCCCCCTGGTCCTTTGCACCTCCGCTTTTCCGGTGTGGGGGTGGCCGAGTGTACCCTGCGGGCCTACCGCCCGCGGTCGGACGAGGGCACCTTCCGTTCGGGCAAGGCTCCGGTGGACGTGTGGGTCTTAGCGGCGAAGAAGGCCGAGGAGGTTCCAGAGCAGGGTGAGAAGAAGGGAAAGAACCAGGGCCGAGGTGAGGGGAATGTACACCCGTAGACCTTCCCGCTCTATGCGGATGTCCCCCGGCAGGTGGCCGAACCAGGAAAAGAGCTTGGGGAAATAGAGGAGCACCAGGCCAAGAAGGACCAGCAAAACTCCCAGGAAAAGTAGAGCCTTACCCACCTCCATCCCGAACCTCCAGATAGGCGGTGAGGGCGGCACCCAAGAGCCCAGCCTCCCCTCCCAGAAGAGCCCGGCGCAAGGGGGGAGCCTCCCAGCCCGCCAGGTAGTGCCGGTAGGCTTCCTCCAAGGCTTCCCAGTAGGCCTGGGGGGCGTTTAGGGCAAGCCCCCCGCCCACCACCACCACCCCGGGGTCGAAGGCCTTGACCAGGCTGGCCAGGCCCATGCCCACATAGCGGGCTGCCTGGAGGAGGATGCGCCGGGCCTTGGGCTCGCCTTCCTGGAAGAGCTGGAAGAGCTCCTTGGTATCCACCTTGCGGTGGTAGGCGTAGGAGGCTTCCCGCTCCAGGGCCCTGCCCGCCGCCAGGGCCTCGAGGCACCCCTCCAGCCCGCAGCCGCACACCGGCCCCCCGGGAAGCAGGGTGATGTGGCCGAGCTCCCCTCCCTGCCCTCTTTCCCCCCTCAAGACCCG
>NZ_ATNI01000051.1:0-3009 GCF_000511705.1 Thermus sp. NMX2.A1 | reverse complement strand
TGAGCCGGCCCTCTCCCGCTACGGGAGGATGGGCCTCTCCGGGGTCCGGGCCGCGGAAGGGGCCCCGTGCCGGTCCCACCCCTCCACAATGCGCTCGGCGATGAGCTCCAGCAGGCCCTCCTCCCAGGCCTCGGGGGGAAGAAGCCGGGGGTCGCGCTTCCACCGCAGGCGTAGGTCGGTGTAGACGGGCCCCAGGTCGGGGTCCCGCTCGGGGTCGGGGAGGCCCCGGGCCACGTCCCGGAGTAGGCGGGAGAGGCCTCGGATCATCGGCGGGCCTCCCACCACTCCCCCAGGGTCCTGGGCCGGTTTCCGTCCACCTCCGGGTCCACGTAGAGATACACGGAAGCGGCCAGGGGACGCTTTGGCCAGTCCTCCAGGGCCTTTTTCCACGGGGGGGCCTTCCACTGGCCCTCGGGGCTCCGGAGGTGGGTGTCCCCCCAGAGCTTCTGCACCCGCCGGCGGATGTCGGTGATTTGCTGGAAAACTCCCCCAAACATGGGCAGGTGCCCCAGCGTCTTGAGGTGGCCCACCAGGCGGGGCCAGTCCCCCTTCCGGGCGTGGTGCAGGGCCTCCTCTAGGAGCTCCCGGTAGAAGGCCTCGGTGAGGTACCAGGTCCAGCGGCCCGTGTCCTCGTCCCTCCTGAGCTCGTAGGTGGGAAGCCACGCCTCGTTTCGCCAGGCCACCCACTGCAGGGGCTTCTTCCCCTCAGCGCTCCGCATCTGCTCCCCCTCCAGGCGCTTGGTGGCCAAGAGGGCGTAGGGCCACACCCCTCCTCGAGGCTCCGGGCCCAAAAACAGCTGGGCCACGGGAAGCCCGGCCTCCTTCCTGGCCCGCCTCGCCTCGGGGGAAAGCAGGACGCGGTGGCGCTCGTGGAGCTTGGCCACCGCCCCCAGGACCTTCTCCTCCGGGGTGGTGGCCACCAGGTAGTAGCGGTAGCCGTTGGCCACCGCCTGCCGGATGGCGGCCATGACCGCGGTCTGGCTCCGGTAGAGGCGGTAGTCGGCGGGGTCGGGCATGCTCAAAGGGTAGCGCGGGGTGGCGGTGGCGTCAAGGGCGAGAAAACCTTTTCTTGCAAGCGTTGGGTAGCGATAGAGCTGGCCTTATTGAGGTTCCCTTGGGCGCGGGCCTTGACCCGGCCGGGCCGGCGCGGTAGGGTGAGGGGGAACCTACTTCCCGGTTGGCGCCGGGGCCGGAGGGTCCAGCGCATGCCCCCACATGCGTTGGGCTGCCGGGGAAGCGGGGTGCCTCAGGAAATGGGGGCTCGCCCCGCACTCAACGAGGCGCGTGGAGGCCGAGAGGCCTCCGCTCGACCTCACTCCATACCTGGGGGGACCCAGGGCTAGATGTTGGGCGACCCGGAAAGGTCAGGGCTGAAATGCTCTGGCTGTCCGTCCCGAAAGCGGGGTAGGGGGCCTTGTGCCTTCCCCCGCCGCCGGTGATCGGGGAAAGAAGGAACCCGGTTGCCGGTGCCCCACAGGCCCAGCGCTGAGGCCCACGAGTACACGTGGGGGGTCGGGGAAACCCGGCTGGAGTGTGAGCTCCCAGCCTCCCGAGGGCGACTGGAGGGAGGGGCACAGGAGGGGAGGCTTCGCCGAAACTCCTGGCCGCGCGCATAGCTCGGGTCTGTACATGGGGGTGCGACACCCCCTATGGGGAACAGGCCGTGAGCCCACGGGTAGCGCCCGCCATACCTTGGCCCCCCTATCCGAGCTTGGAACCTCGTAGGGTGGGGGGTGCGGTTACCGCAACAGGGTTGGCGGGTCATAAGGGCGCACGTCCGAGTAGGGGCGGGCTAACGGGGGAGCCTCTGGGCGCGACCCGCCGGACGGGTTGGGGGACTCGGACGATGGCGGAAGGCGTAGGCCGGCGAAACCTGAGCTGTACGGGGAAACCCAGAGGGCTCAGGCACATAAGCGGCCGCACCAGAGGGGGAGACCAGGCGAATAGGCTGACCGAAGCGGCTCCCGTCGGGGTACCTGCTGCCCGGCGGTGTCGCGGAGGGCGACATCTCGTCTACGCGGGCCGAAAGCCTGGACCGGCACCCTGGGGGCTTCCACCCTCAGGGCCGGCCTCGGCGCCAACTGGGGGGAGGGCCTGGCCTCGGGCTCTCCCCCGACAGCGGGAAGGAGGCCTCCCCGGAAGGGGAGTTTGGAGAACATAGGGCGGTGAACGCCCTTGCGGAATCGGCGGATGCCCGCGGGGTCCGGCAGTCCGGGAGGACGGGCTGGCCTCGAGGGGCTCACGCCGGCCGCTCCCGGCCTAATGGGAGGGTAGGTGGCCACCAAAGCGCCACAGCCACGGCCGTCCCGGGCCAGGTGGGCTCGCCGTCCCAGTAGGCCTGGCCAGTAGGTGCCGGTGGCTTGGGGTGGTGGTTCCAGCCGGGCGGCTGGGGCCACGCTTGGCGGGTGAAGCGAAGGCTCACCCCCCACCTCGGGCGGTGGAGCCGGTGCTGAAAAGGGGCCTAAGGGCGGTGCGCCGCCACAGGGAGGTCTGGCCCACCTCACGGGCTCGCCCGGTCCCGGGCGTAGGTGCGGCCGGGAGGGTCGCGCCAGGGAACCCTCGGGGGACTGCCCCACCCTCGGAGGGTGAAGGACGGGGAAGTCCGCTCCCTCCCCGCGGGGAGGAGGGCGGGCGGCGGCCAAAGGGGCCCGCGGGCCCTCAGGCCGTGAAATCTCCGGGCCTCAGGGATGCCCTTATCCCGAAGGGCCCACCCTTATCCCCCCCGCCCACCGGCGGGGGGTTTCGGCGTTATGGGGGGCCACCTTCGCGAAGGTGAGCTTTTGTGCAGGTGTGGCGCCCCTACAACCAGAGGCCGCGTACCGGCCAAGCGCGCCGGCGCGCCCACTCCCGCCGGGCCCCGGGTAAGGGTACCCCGCCCCATCGCCCGTGGGGCGGGGTAGGGGCGTGGGGATCTCCGGTTTAGGGGGAGGTGAGGATGGTGCCGCCCCCCACCGCCACGAAGACGCCGTTCCCGTAGGCCACGCCGCGGAGGGAGTCGCTCGTCCCCGA